>OZ242032.1:0-89522 GCA_965205045.1 Candidatus Rariloculaceae bacterium | reverse complement strand
GCCCTCTCGTTTCCAGCGGGAGGCGGGCTCGCTCTTGTTGCGCGGCTGGAGGCCCGAGGCGGCGCGCACCTCGGCCGCTGTCAGGAGTGGTGTTTCCTGGAGATACTCGGCTCGCAGTCTGGCATTGTCGACGTCGATCTCCGTCTCGACCCGTGCGCGTGGCGCGTCCGAGAGAATGACTTCGAGCATCTTCTCGATATTAGCATCGGTTAGCTGAGCGTTGCGTCTGGCTGCGACCGCGGGGAGCATTTCAACCGCGCGCTCGATGAGCTGCGCGAGTCCCTCGGTGGCTTCGCCAACGAGGAACCAAGCGCCGGACATGTCATCCGTTGAGCCGCGGTATGCGCCGATCCTCTTGCGCAGCCCAGTAGGCAGCTTCGCAATGTCGTCGGGTGTCAGGTCGATCAGGGACAAGGTTCCAGGCATGGATCTGTCCTTACGTGAAAAAAACCATGATGTTCATGATAGTCTATAGCATGATAAATATCATGTCTTTTCTCTTCCAGGGTTAAAGCCTCGCTCCGCCGCAATGGGCGAGATGGGGGCATCTCGTGTCGTATGGCTTGGTAGGAAAGAGGTCTGAGGTGATTGAACTTCCCGTGTTTTCCGTAGACCTGCACGAAGCCGGGTCGGTTGCGGAAAAGTGTGGAATGACACGCTGAGGCAAAGTCAACGTTCTTTTGGCCACCTGTATTCGCCGTTAATGCGGCGATGCGCTGGTTCGGTCGTCCGTCGAATTGGGATGCGAGCACGGACCTGGGCGACGTGCATGCGTGGATCGTCGCGCGCAACGTGGAGCGGTTCGACGTGCCGCTGGACGATCAGGAGTGCTACTGGATGGCGAAGTCGGTGTGCAAGATCAGCCGCAAGAACCTGACGAGCGGCCAGGCGCAGCAGAACTTCGGCTTCATCCAGGCGGCCAAGGGCAGGCGGTCGGGCGAAGTGCGGCGCAAGGGTACGCCGCTTGAACTGGATCGGGCGCCCTGGGAAGCTGAGGGCGTCAGCAGGCGGACGTGGTACTACCGGCAAGTGGGGCCTACACACCGGACAACATGGGGGAGCCAGACGATAGGACGGGGCTTGTATGCCGAAATCATGCAGTTACTGTACGGGGCAGGACGCCGGCCATAAGCGGGCGTGCCATCTGAGGCAACCAATCTGTGACGGGTTTGCTTGAGTTGTGTGAAGGGAAACTTTCATGCACAGTTCTGAGGGGAGGGGTGACAGCGATGTCACCTCCTTACCCGGTGACGGGAAATTGCCTCGCAACCGGTGGGACTGGAGACATGACAAAAACAGAACTCGCTGCACGGGTTGCCGACAAAGTCCACCTTACCAAGAGGCAGACCGAGGCCATTGTCGGTATTGTGCTCATGTGCATTACCGAGGCTTTGAGGGAGGGCGACAAAGTCGAGCTGCGAGGGTTCGGCAGTTTTCGATCCCGAAGCCGTAATGCCCGACAAGGGCGCAATCCCAGGACCGGCGCTGCGATCCAGGTTTCCTCCAAGAAGGTGCCCTTTTTCAGGGTCGGGAAGGAACTCCGGGAGAAACTTAAGGGAAGCTGAGACATGGCGACACAAGCTGAGACGCAAGGCGGTTTGAATCTGGCGAAGACAAGGGACTGGCTGGCGATTGTGGCGGCCGTTGCCGTTGTCATAGGTGCTTTGGCAACGGGTATCAACTGGGCCGTATCGTCTGCGGTTGCGCCATTATATGCTGAGCTGCGCGGCATCAACGAACGCATGGATCGCATGGATAATCGCTTAGCGCGCATCGAGGCGCAGGTTGATAACCACTCCGGGATACTCGCTGAGTTGCGGGAACGGCTGACGCGGGTTGAGACGATCTTGCTTGAGCGAGACAAAGAGACTCCCTGACAGACCGTTACGTAACGGGATACAATAGGCACATGGGACTCAGCAACGCAGAGAGACAACAACGCTACCGGGACCGCCGCAAGGAACAGCAGCCGCGCGTGCACTACCGCCGGCCGCAGGGCCGACGCAGCCGGCCGCAACGCTGGCGCGATGCCGTCCAGGCCCTCGTGGACTTGCAGGCCGAGTACCAGGAGTGGCTTGACAGCCTGCCCGACAGCCTCCAGGAGTCGCCGGTTGCCGAGCGCCTGGCGGCCATCTGCGAATACGACTTCGGCGACCTGGAAACCCTGGAGCCGCCGCGCGGCTTCGGGCGCGATTGAGCAGGGGTAGGCGTGGCCTGGTTCGTTGTTCGTGCTGAAAGGGAGCTCATGGCGAAACGTGTGACGGAAGGCGACCGCCTGGCCTATGGCGTCAAAGTCAATCTCAACAAGGCGGACTAGGGCCGTGACAATCATTGGAACGGAAAGTTGCGCTAAGGGTCGTCGGGTTCAGCGTCATCGGGTTCATCATTGAGTAGCCGCAAGGCGCCGTTGGCAATGAGTTCGGGGAGTGTGAAGGCATAGCGTCCGAGGACGTGGATGTGCTTGTGTATCAGGGGCGACAGTCGCGCTAGGTCCGCTGGTTGGATTTCGGTGTCCTGGGCCCTGAGGTGATTCAGGGCGGCTTCCATGTAGATCGTGTTCCAGAGCACGGCCGCGTTGATGACCAGACCGGGGGCGCCCAGCTGGTCTTCCTGGCCTTGTCGGCAAGGCCTTCTTGTTTCGCTGCGCCTGCCGTAGCAGATGGCCCGGACCATGCGATGGCGGTGCTCGCTGCGGTTGATATGTATGAGGATACGCCGATGATAGCCCGGACCGTCAATATAGTTGAGCAGGTAGATGGTCTTGTTGATGCGTCCGAGTTCCATGATGGCGCTTGCCAGGAAAGAGCGCATCAGTTCCGAGGTCTGCACAGTCCTTAGAGCGGTTTTCGCGCGACTGTATGGGATACTCGCATCGGGCAGAACAGCCCCGAGTACCTGATGCCGCAATAGGCCAGACACACGAACGCAAACCGCTCTAGCTTGAGGGAGTCGGCGACCCCCAGCGTGTCATCTACTATCGGAAAGCCTTGCGTGAGACCGTGAACCACCAAATCCACCCCCTTCAGGCGAGAAGGCCATGGGCATTCGACTCACCCCAAAACGACATCTGAGATGGGAGCCGGGTGAAGACGACGCCATCTCAGCTGACCTGGCACCCTTTGCACACGACTTTGAAGCCGATTGGCGCGAAGCGCTCTTTACCCTGGCGGCTGAGAAAATCGACGCCCCAGGCGTTCCGGTGGTCCGCTTCTGGCGACAGCTTGCCGATCGCTACCTCGCCCAGTTGTGCCATCTCCCCGAGGATACCGAGATCATCGAGGTTGAGACCCCATCGCCAGCGGACTATGCCCACTGGGTGTTGACCGCCCCACCGATGGTGGGCGGCGAGTACCTCTCCGAAGAGACCTTCGAACTGATCTGGCAGCGCCTGGATGCGTGGGTTCTCGATGCCATCGAAAAGACGGGCGGACTGGCTGAATTTCTGCAGACGCGAGCCCCGAAATGGCAGCAGGTCGGACGGGTGTGCTTTCATCTGGCGGAGAACCCGCGCGACGAATCGCGCCCCTTTGCGTTCATGGCGACCTATACCGCGGGCTTTGGCGCCGGTGGCCAACTCCGACATCAGCCCCTGCGAAAGGCATTCGAGCACTATGCCGGGGCGAAGAACCGGGCTGCGTTGATCAATCTGTTGGCACCGATACAAAGGGCAGCAGAGACGTGTGACTGGGTGAAAGCCCTCGTCGACGCGGGCGACCTCTATCAGCCCATGGCCTGGTCGGCGGATCATGCGTATCAGCTGCTGCGAAGTGTCCCGGCGCTCGAAGCGAGTGGTTTATCGGTGCGTCTTCCCAATTGGTGGCGCAAACGGGCTCGCCCACAAGTATCGGTGACCATCGGCAACCGGACGCCGTCCGGGATTGGCCTTGAGGCGCTGCTCGATTTCAACGTTGACGTGGCCCTGGGCGGCGAGCCGCTGACGCCCGATGAGGTCGGTGCCCTCCTGCAGGGGGACGAGGCGCTTGTCTTGCTCAAGGGGCAATGGGTGGAGGTCGACCGCGACCGGCTCCAGCAGGCCATTGCCCACTGGGAGAACGTCCGGCAGCAGGCCCAGGACGGCGAGATTTCCTTCGTCGAGGGCATGCGTCTGTTGGCGGGGTCATCGGCCGATCTTGAGCATGAGGACCAGATCGAAGCCGAGCGGCCCTGGGTGCACGTCCAGGCAGGAGAAGCCCTGCGCGACATCCTGTCGAGCCTGCGCCATCCGGGGGCGTCGGCACCTGCCGGGATGGACCCCGACGCCATGTCCAAGACCTTGCAGGGCACGCTGCGGCCGTATCAACGTGAGGGACTGACCTGGTTGCACCTGCTCACCCGGCTGGGTCTTGGCGCCTGTCTGGCCGATGACATGGGACTTGGCAAGACCATTCAGGTGCTCGCCCTGCTGCTGCATGCGTGTCAAGACAAAGACCAGCCGTCATCGCCATCGCTGCTGGTGCTGCCGGCATCCCTGCTTGGCAACTGGCGTCGCGAGGCGGCACGATTCGCGCCGTCGTTGCGTCTCTGCTTTCTGCATCCATCGGAGACGGATCGAGAGACCCTGGCCGCGATCGCCGCTGCGCCTGGGCGTCATCTTGCGGACGCGGATCTGGTGGTCACCACGTATGCCATGCTGACGCGGCAACCCTGGCTGGCCGAGGTCGATTGGCGTCTCCTGATTCTGGATGAAGCGCAAGCCATCAAAAACCCGTCGACGCGGCAGAGCCGGACGGCCCGAAAACTCTCGGCCCAGGGGCGCATTGCCCTCACCGGAACGCCAGTGGAGAATCGCCTGGGTGACTTGTGGGCCCTGTTTGACTTTCTCAACCCCGGGCTGTTGGGCTCGGCCAAGGTGTTTCAGTCCTTTGTCAAGCAGTTGCAAGAACGACAGGACAACCCCTTTGCCCCGCTGCGCCAATTGGTGAGTCCCTATATTCTGCGCCGCCTCAAGACCGATCGTCGCATCATTGCCGATCTGCCGGAAAAAACGGAGATGACCGGCTATTGCCACCTGAGCAAACCCCAGGTCAGATATTACGAGCAGGTGGTCCGGGCCATGCAACGCGATCTCGATTCGGCCGACGACCGCGCCCGGCGCGGTGTCGTCCTGCGTACCCTGCTGCGTTTGAAGCAGGTGTGTAATCACCCCAGCCAGCTGTTGGGCGACGGTGACTACCACGCGACGGACAGTGGCAAGTTCCTGCGACTGGCCGAGATTTGCCAGGAACTGGCCGAACGCCAGGAAAAAGTGTTGCTCTTTACCCAGTTCCGGGAAATCATCGATCCCTTGGCGGCGCATCTGGCCACCGTCTTCGGCCAGCGCGGCCTGGTGTTGCACGGGGCGACCCGCGTGAAGCAGCGCCGCGATCTGGTGGACCGGTTCCAGCGTGAAGACGGCCCGCCGTTTTTCATTCTGTCGCTCAAAGCGGGCGGCACGGGGTTGAATCTGACCGCTGCGTCGCACGTCATTCACTTCGATCGCTGGTGGAATCCGGCGGTTGAGAACCAGGCCACCGACCGTGCCTTTCGCATTGGCCAGACCCGCAACGTGTGGGTCCACAAGTTTCTGACGCAGGGGACGGTGGAAGAGCGGATCGACCGGCTGATGGCAGAGAAACAACAGCTCGCGGACGATATCCTGGTCGGCGGCGACGAAGTCAGCCTGACCGAGCTCTCCGATGACGCGCTTCTCGACCTGGTGCGTCTCGACATCACCCGTGCAGCCATCTGAGGAGCCTTGTCATGGCGTTTTGGGCCCCTTACGTGCCGGTTGCCGAGCAGCGCGCCCGGGCGCGTCGGGAAATGGCCAAGCTGAGGAAACAAGGCAAGCACCTCCAGCCTGTCGACATTGAAGGACGCACCATTGCACGGAGTTTCTGGGGCAAGGGCTGGTGTGATCACCTGGAGTCGTTTTCCGACTTTGCCAACCGCTTGCCCCGCGGGCGGCGCTACGTGCGCAACGGGTCGGTCTGCCACCTGGAGATTCGGCCCGGTCACGTCGAGGCCATTGTCAGCGGCTCCGAAATCTACCGCGTGACCATTGCCGTCACCCAGCTCAAGGCGGACATCTGGCAGTCGATCAAAGCGACATGCGCGGGTCAGATCGGCTCGATGCTCGAATTGCTGCAGGGGAAACTCTCCCGTGAAGTGATGGGCGTGGTGACGGAACGCGATCACGGTCTCTTTCCCAAGCCACGCGAAATCGACCTGGATTGCAGTTGTCCGGACTGGGCGACGATGTGCAAGCACGTTGCCGCGGCGCTCTATGGGGTGGGGCACCGGCTCGATCATCAACCCGACTTGCTCTTTGTCCTGCGTGACGTGGATGCCGCAGAGCTGATTGCAACCGAGATCGCGTTACCCGGACGTGAGGTCGCGAGCGATGTCTTGGCTGATGAGGCGCTCAGCGACATTTTTGGAATCGACCTGGATAGTGAGGACGACCCCTTCACGGTTCCAGAGGTACCGGAAAAGAAGGCTGCAAGACCCAAACCGTCAACCCGCCCGAAGAGCGAGTCATCCCCGAAGCGACTGAGCGTACCCACCAGCACTCGCCCAAAAAAGGTCACCACGAAAAGGCCTGGGGCACGAGCCGCGAAAAGGGCGGCAAGTGCCTCCCGGCGCGCCAAATTGTCTGTCACGTCCATTGCGTCAACGCGTGGCACGTCGAGGGTTGCCACGTCTGAACCGTCCCGCTTGCGGGTCACCGGCGCATGGATCCTCCGGCTGCGCCGCAAGCACAATCTCTCGGTTGCCGAGTTTGCCCGGCAACTGGGCGTGTCGGCGTCGACCGTCTATCGCTGGGAACTCACATCCGGAAACCTCAACCCGCAAAACCGGGTGCGAGAGGCTTTGCAAGCCCTCCACGAATGGGCTCCATAGTTGAAGGGGCAACTCCAGTCATTGGGGGTGTCTTGACAAGTCGTTACGTAACGACTTACCGTGCGTGGGGTGCCAGCCCGATTGGTGTAAAAATGCACGCTGAGGATTTCGGATCCAGAGTTTGTTGGGGTCGATCCTGATCTCGCCGTACAGCGGGTCGGTTGCGGAAAAGGGCGAAAAACCACGCTAAGCGCCCAAGCCTTCTTTCAGCCCCTTCAAAACCCTGCCTTCGGGTCCACGAATAACACTTCATTCTCGTAACTCGCTGCGTTACACGCCCACGATGCCGATTTTGGTGCAAAATCATCCCGACAAACCCGAACATATCTCTTTACGAAAAAGAAGACTGGAAAGGCGTTTTTAAGACGACCCCCTTTGCGCTTTGTGGAACGTCGCACATCGGGGATCGGTACAGGGACGATTAGCACCACCGCAAAACTGGCCTCAAACTGCTTGTTTTAGGCCTCATCGCAAGGTTTGTACTCAGATTTACTCTAAGCGGGTAACCCCGGTCAGATTGCGCCGAAAGAGCCTTCTTGAGGTTTCTACGCCGGGATTCTTGTTGCGTAGAGATTCAACGGGCGAGCATTCATGCGTTCTGCGGTGGCTGAATGCCAGTTGTAATCGCCGGTCAGGCCGATGTGGTCCCACCCCAGAGGCGAGACGTATTTGAGGAGGCTTGGATCGGGTACTCGACCCTGGCGCCGCAGGTAATGGACGGCCTTGTCCATGTAGCAGGTGTTCCAGTAGACAATGGCGGCGATAACGAGGTTCAGGGCCATGACTCGCCGTTGCTGAGCGGCGTGGGAGCGGTCATGGATGCGTCCCTGCGAATGCGCGAAGACGGCCTTGGCCAGGGTATGGCGGGCCTCACTCTTGCTGAGGCCCGCCTGGCCCGCCATGCGCAGCTCGGGGCGTTCGATCCACTGCAGCATGAACAGGGTGCGCTCGATGCGGCCGATCTCGCCGAGGGCGAGGTACAGGCGGTTCTGCTGCCGGTAGGCGCCCAGCTTCCTGAGCATGGCCGAAGGCTGGACGGCCTTGGTCTTGATCCCGGCCGTCAGTCTCATCACGTCGCCCCAGTGATCGAGGATGACCGCCTCATGGATCGGTCTTCCCATGATGGGAGCGAGGCCCTTGAACTGGCCGGGCTTGCCGAAGCAGGCCAGGCGACGATCCGGGAAGTCTCGTAAGCGCGGGGCGAACACGAGGCCCAGGAGGTGGAACAGGGCGAAGATGTGATCCGAGACCCCGCCGGTATCGACGTAGTGCACCAGCGGATTGAACTGGGCGGCGTTTCCCACGAGCCCGTCCAGGACGAAAGGGGCCTCGCCGGCGGTGGCGCCGATGACGTTGGCATGGAACGAGCCGTACTGCCCGGACAGGAACGAATAGATCTTGAGGCCCGGGTCCGGACCGTACTTGGCGTTGATCTCGCCTGACTTTCGCCCCGAGGCAAAGAACTGGCCGTCCGACGAGGTCCTGTCGGCTTCGCCCCAGACCTTGGCAAACGGCAGGGCGTGATGGGCATCGATGATACGCGCCAGGGCATCGGCATAGGTTTCGGGGCGCAGATACCAAGTGCTGGCCCAGGAGAGCTGTGCGTGGCTGATGCTTCCGGAGGCGTGCGCCATGCGCTCCAGGCCGAGGTTGGTCGCCCCGGCGAGGATGGTGGCGAGGAGCGAACGGGACTTCTATGCGGGCGTCCGGAGCGCAGATCGGTGAAGGCGTCAAGGAAGCCCGTCTGCACACTCACGTCCCACAGCAGGTCGGTGATGCGGATACGCGGCATCAGGGTGTCGATGGCGTAATCGAGGCGTCTGGCGGCGTGGGGCGTGACCGCATCGTACGGTGTGATCTTGAGGCGGCCGCGTTCGAGGCGAACGCCTTCGAGATGGCCGTGGACGAGCTTTTTCCTCACCTCGTGCAGGCGCTGGCGCAGCGTCTCGCGGCGGCTTGCCAGCCACGTTGGTCCATCGGTCGCGAGTCCGCTGTCGGCAAGCACCTGCCTCGCCTCGTCCAAGGGTGGCAGGTAGGCGTCGAAGCGGCGGTAATCGCGGCTGCCTTCCACCCACACGTCGCCGGCGCGAAGCCGGTCGCGCAGGGTGGCGACGACTGCCGTCTCGTAGACGCGCCGCTTAGGCCGCCCGTTTTCCAGGACCATGGACTTCCAGTTCTGGCTGGCAAAGGGCATCGGCACGACGTCGGGCAGGTTGCGCTTGCCGGCGCGGTTGTGTTCCTTCAGGAGTTCCAGCGCTGCCTGCAGGTCCTGCCCGGCCTCCGTCACCTTGAAGTCAAAAGCTTCCAGGAACGCCGGCGCAAAGCGCCGCAGCTGGGTGTAGCGTCCTGCCGCCAAGGGCAAGGCGTCTTCCGTCGCCAGGTCCCCAAAGGAAGCAATCTCTTCACGAGACCTGAGCAAGCGGTCCCAGCCGATCTCTGCATCGAGGACGGCGAACGGGTCCTGCTTGTGCTGGCGGGCGCGCACCATGGCGTCAAGGGTGCCGCCGAAGAGCCGGATCAACCGGCCGACCTGCGGCTTGCTGGCCGACCAGGAGCGTTCCTGCCGGTTCTTGGAGCGAGTGAACAAAAGGCCTGTCAGACGCTCGAACATGGCGATCGCGGCATCGGTCAACACCGTGTCCAGTTCCGACACTTGGGCAGCCAGAGTGGCGACACGGCGGCGCTCGCCGAAATCACTGAGCAGGTTGATCGGGGCAACGGCGCCTTCCCTGGCGAACCTGGCCAGCCGAGCCGGGTGAATATTGTCGCCCAGCTCTGCCGGCAGCCCGAGGTCTCGCACGAACTTCAGCCTGTCCAGGAGTCCGCGGAGGCTCGCCGAGCTGGTGGAATGCGGCAGTCCGCGCAGCCAGGTCAGCCGCGACTGGCCGAGAGCGGGGTCATGCCTGAGCAGATCGCTCAGGGCGCTCTTGTGGCTTTCATCCAGGGCGTCGTTGAGGGCTTGTGCCGAAAGACGCCTGGCACGGGCGCGTCCGGCGAGGCCGATGCGTTCCAACCTGACGGCGCTCGGCAGCACGTAGCGCAAGGCTTTCAGGTCGCTGACCAACCGCTCCAGGATGAGGCGTCCGTCATCGGTATCGAATGCCGCCCGGGCGGCGAGTCGGATGGCAGCGGCCATGTCGTCGCGCGGCACGAACGGCTGGAGTCCAAGGTGGCGCATTGCCAATTGCCTGTGGCTGGAACGCGTCGCGTCCCTGATGCCGTAGCCGGTCAGAGCCGATACCGGTACGGCGACCTGCTCGGCAAGCCAGAGCAGGACAGGGCTGGGCACGTGCGTATCACCAAGCCAGTCTTGACCAGGATGGCGCAGAAGAGTGATATGGACAGCCAGGCCGAGCCGGTTGGCGGCGCGTCGGCGCGTGCCGATGAGTTCCAGGTCTTCATCGGCCAGGACGTAATTGCGCTCCAGTGAGGTCGTGTCAGAGGGAATGCCCAGCAAGGTGTCGCGGACGGGTGGCGGGACAAGGCGTCTGGGTGCCATGGCATGTCTCCAAAAGGATGTTTTGCATTTCGAGACCGCCTAGAGTATAGAGACGAATAAAGAGACAGATTTGACGCCTTGAACGGGAGAATTATGAAGACTCTCAAGAGTGTCCCCGAACCGAGCGTTAAAAAGACGGCCCGTAAAGGAGACATCCTCGGCTATGCCCGCGTGTCGACCGCGGACCAGGACGTCGCTGCCCAGGAAGACCGGCTGCGCCAGGCCGGCGCCATCCGTGTGTTTGTCGACGTGATCTCCGGGAAACAGTTCGAGCGTCCGGGGCTGAACGAACTCATTGACCATGCCCGCGCCGGCGACAGCCTGTGTGTCACGCGGCTCGACCGCCTCGGGCGCTCCCTCAAGGAACTGCTCGAAACGGTCGAGAATCTCAAGGCGCACGACATCAACCTGGTCAGTCTCGAGGAACGCATCGACACCACGTCGGCCGCCGGCGAGTTGGTGTTCCATGTCTTCGGGGCGATTGCCCACTTCGAGCGGCGGCTCATCTCCGAACGTACGCGGGACGGAATTGCGGCGGCCAGAAAACGCGGCAGAAGGCCCGGTCGTCCGGCACTGGATCAAGAGACTGTTTCGGCTGCACAAGCCCTCGTCGAGGCTGGACTCACGGCGGGACAGGCCGCGAAACAACTGGACATCGGCAGGGCAACGGCCTACAGGATCACCAGGACGGTGCGTTGAGGTCATGTGGCCGGCTTATGTGGCCTTAGAGTAAATCTGAATACAAACCTTGCGATGAGGCCCATAGGCTCCGGCGTAGAGAAGGCACCTAACCCGATCGTATCTCAAGGATGCGGAACAGGGTAACCCCGATGAGGTCTGACCTTCGGGTCAGAAACCCAACCGCGAGGAAGGGCTATGTCCTCAGCGGGAACAGGAGGTTGCAAGAAGCGAAGGCCAGATGCCGAAAGGCAAAGCGAAACCATATAGCGGTTTTCGTTCGTGTGTCTGGCCTACTACGGCATCGGATAATCCGGGCTGATTTGCCTATTGCAGGCATCCCGTATGGTCATATGGAAACCGCTCTAAGCTGCTGGATAGGGCCTATGCCCAACCCGAAAGGGTGCTGACGTGCAACTGGTGGACCGGTCATAGGACGTGGCAAAGATGGCTCATCCTGGTGGATGTTAGATGCAGCCTGTAAGGCTGCAAACAGAGCCAGGACGCCGGCGATAAGTGGGCGCGCCATCTGAGGCGACGATTCTACGGCTGGTTTGCTTGAGCCGTATGCGGGCAAACCCGCACGTACGGTTCTTAGGGAGGGGGCGGCAGCGATGCAGCCTCCTTACCCGACCATACACGATTGCGAACGGCAAGGGACCGCAGCGCCGCAACGCCGAGGTCATGCTTGTCGAGACGGTCAGACAGTGGCGGGATCAGGTCGTCGATTTGTTGCCGGAGCGGGCGACTGACCTTCGGCGGATCGTCGAGGCTGGACGCGATAGCCCGGAGCCGCCGCCACGCAAGGATGACTGAGGATCATCTGGCCGGTTCCTGGGGGCCTGCCCCGTCTCGCTGCGCAAGCAGGATTTCTACCCGCGTCAGGCGCTCGCTGAGGGCTGCAATATCCGCCCGAATGGCCTTGGACTCGTTTTGCACGTCGCCCCGTAACGCCGTTGTCTCTTCCCGGCCGGCTCTGATCTCAGCTTCCATGCGGTCGAGGCGCCCGTTCATCGCCTGTATCTCCGTTTTGCCGGCCCGCCGCCAAGCCATGCGGCCGGCAGCAGGACCGACTCTGTCGCTGGCCGGTCCGGGTCATGGCGAGCAGACTCACTGCAGACAGATAGCACAGAAGCGACACGGTGTAACCGTCCCCAAACGGGGGACAAAAGCACGTTGACCAAGTGGATTGGGGCAGGCGTCAGGGGCGTGTCGGATGATCGAGGAAAGCGTTTTGACTTGCCGCAGGAACCTCAGGGATAGCGCCGGCGTCCGGCGCGCTCGGGCACTGACAGCACCAGGCGAACCAAGTCCGCCCGGCGCGAGACCCCCAGCTTGCGGTGGATGCGCTTGAGGTGGATGCGAACCGTACCCTCTGACCGTCCGGATGCAGCGGCGATGTCCGGCACCGTCCTGCCCTCGGCCAGTTCGACCGCCACGCGGCTCTCGGCCGGCGTCAGGCCGAGCACCGACCCCACCTGGCCCGCATCGAGCTGGAGCCCGTCCAGGCCGTCGACCAGCACCAGCGCCCCCGCCTCCGGGGCGCCGAAGTCCATCTGGCGCACGGTGGCGGGATGGACGTGCAGCGTCAGCATCGGCACAAGGGAGGGGCGCCGGACCAGCATCGAGCCACCGGCTGCCTGGCCGCCGAGCGACGGCAGGACCGCCGCCACCAGCCGCTCGAGGCGGGCGTCGTCGTCCGGCGACCAGGCGCGCAGGAAGCCTCTCTGTTCCCACAAGCCGTTACCTCGTCTGAGGAGGTGGCGGGCGCGGTCGTTGACCTCCATGATGCGCCCGCGCCGGTCCAGGTGGATGACGCCGAGGCGGGCGTTGTCGAGCAGACGGGTGAAGGGCGACCCCAGGGCTTCGGCACCGGCCAGGGCCTGGCGAACGTGGACGAAGTTGCGGAGATGCGGCAACAGGCGCCGGATCACGCGGATGCGGCCGGTTTCCCAGTCGCCGGCCACGGGGTCGGCAATGACCCAGGTAACGCGCAAGCCGTGCAGGCCGCGCAGGCGCACGTTGAGGCCGTTCTGGGTGCCGGCGCGCGGCAGGGCCTCGTTCCAAGTCGCAGAGGTCTTGCGTTCCCCGGCGGTGAAGAGGTCGGCGACGCGGACCAGCTTGCCTTCGCGCAGGTGCATGAGACGCGGGACGCGTTCGTCCTGGTGGAAGTAGTTGTCGTAGTAATCGCGCTCCAGGTCCAGTCGGCGCTCGCCGCGGCGGAAAAAGGCGGCGAAGGACACCCTGGCGTCGTGGCCGACCCCGTCGCCGACGACGACGGAGCTGCCGGTGGCGCCGCAGGCCTCGTCGACCAGCCTCGGGTTGCAACAAGCTCGGAATTAGACACGTAGCGGGGGCGGTGCTAAGGTGCGCAAAGACCACTGGCCTGATCCCCTTTCGGGAACCAGGCCAGCAACAACAACTCTTTCAGCGGCGACCTGCCCAGGAATCCGCTAGAAAGGAAGCCAAATCATGGCACAAGACCCCCTGGCAGGCAATACCCCTTCTCTCGACTACGGCGATCTTCTCCAAAGTGCCGCCGTCTCCCCGACGCGTTGGCAGTCTTACCCCGACGACTGGAAGGTCGGCATCGCAAAGACAGCGATGCTTGCCTACCAGAACGGCGACAGAGAGCCAGACGGCGACGCCGTGACCGTGCTTGCGCTCGCCTGGACACAACCCGCATGTCGCGTAGCTATCCTGGACCTGAAGTCGGAATACACACCGCGAGAGCAGCGCGTCGCCTTTGAGCGCCTGCTTATTGATCGTTACGAAACGATACGTCGGATCTATACCTACCTGCCGGAAGCGGACGGCGACGGCTACGCGCTGGCGACGATCGGTAAGGTCAAGAAAGCCGGGAAGGAAAAGCGCAAGCCGGGACATGAACTGACCTGGCCGGAAGTCGAACCCCTGTTGTTTCCCGTTGAAAGCGGCCGTCTCCTCGATGACATGGCGGCGCTCATTTCCCGTCACGTATCTCTGCCACCCGGCGCCGCCGACGTGGTGGCCACGTGGTGCGTCTCTACCTACCTGCACAGCCACTCGGACCTGGAAATAAGCACCTTCCTGCGCGTCACCTCGCCAACGAAACGATGCGGCAAAAGTACCCTGCTGGAGGTGATATCGGAGCTCTCCTGGCGCCCGTTGCCGGTGTCCGGCATTACACCTGCCGCGGTATTTCGCACCGTCGAACAGCACGAACCCACCTTGCTATTCGACGAGATTGATACCTACCTGAAAGACAACCCCGAACTGCTGGCACTGCTGAACGGCTCACAGAAGCGCAACGAGGCGCGCGTCGTGCGCATGGTGGGCGAAGGGCGCAACCTGGAAGCGCGTGCCTTTTCGTCGTGGTGTCCGAAGGTGCTGTCGGGCATCGGGCGTTTGTCTGGCACCACGGCGGACCGCTGCATCACCCTTCGCATGCAACGACGCTCCGGCGATCCCCTTCCAAAGTGGCGTACCCGCAACCGCGGGTATCTGGGACGTCTGAAACAGCGGGTTGTGCGCTGGGCGACTGACAACACCGAAGCCGTCATGCTCGCCCGTGATGAGGTGACGCTTCCGGCCTGGCTGCATGACCGGGCGTGCGACGCATGGGAGATACTGTTTGCCATCGCGCACGTGGCCGGCAGCGATTGGCCGGGTCGTATCTTGCAGGCTTGCCAATCCATCCAGGCGGCGGCTGAGGACCTGGATGAGACCGGCTACGTTGAGGCACTGGCGCAAGACGTGTTGACCGTGGTCGACGACGGCGACTTCGGGCCAAACATCTCAAGCCGAGCTCTGGTAGACGCCTTGCTCAACCTGGAAGGCGCACCCTGGAGTGAGTACGGTAAGGCTGGGCTAACACAGAACAGCCTGGGACGCATGCTCAAGGAATTAGGAGCGCCAAAGGCGAAAGTCGTCAGAGTTGGCAACACCACGCCACGCGGTTACGAAACCGACGCCTTACGGCAGGTGTGTACCCGCTACGCTCCACAAAATTCCCTTAATACCCCCCCTACAACCGCAACACCGCAACAAGTCAATAACGACGCGGCGAAACGCGAATCACAACCGCAACAACCAAAAAGTCATGTTGCGGTTGATAATTCCGTTTCGGCTAGTAACCATGCGGGTTGTTGCGGTGTTGCGGTTGAAATACCCCCCGGAAGGGAAAAAGAGCAAAAATCCGCGGAAAATTCGCCTTGTCACCACGCGCGAGCCGTGCGCATCGAACCGCCGGATTCGATGCACTACCAAGGTGGTGAGGCACTGGACCTGAACAACGAAACGCCGGCCAACGTGGATAGCATGGCGACACTCGCAAGGATGAACAAAGCCCGGCATGGCAAGGTCATCCAGACAGTGGCCGAAACCGCACGTGACATGATGGGAGGCTGAAACATGGCGACACAAGCTGAGACGCAACGCGGTCTGAATCTGGCGAGGACCAGGGATTGGTTGGCAATTGTGGCGGCCGTTGCCGTTGTCGTAGGTGCTTTGGGAGCGGGTATCCAGTGGGCCGTATCGTCTGCGGTGGCACCGCTTGTCGTGCGCCTCGACCGGATAGAGAATCAGCTTGAAATACTGCCCGAACTCCGTGAACGGCTGACGCGGCTTGAGACGATCTTGCTTGAGCGAGACAAAGAGACTCCTTGAAAGCCTGTTACGTAACGGGACACGATGAGGGTATGGGACTCAGCAACGCCGAGAGACAACAACGCTACCGCGACCGCCGCAAGGAACAGCAGCCGCGTATTCACTACCGCCGGCCGCAGGACCGCCGCAGTCGTCCGCAACGCTGGCGCGATGCCGTCCAGACCCTCGTGGACTTGCAGGCCGAGTATCAGGATTGGCTTGACAGCCTGCCCGACAGCCTCCAGGAGTCGCCGGTTGCTGAACGCCTGGGGGCGATCTGTGAGTACGACTTCGGCGACCTGGAGACCCTGGAGCCGCCACGTGGCTTCGGGCGCGATTGAAAGGGGAAGGGATGACACGAATTGAGTTCTGGTCGGCTGTGATGGGTCTGTTGGTGGCTATGATGGTGATGTTCAACCAGATGAACGGCCGTATCGACCAGATGAATGGTCGTATTGATCGTTTGCAGGCGGATACAAACGCCCGCTTTGATGCCGCACAGGTTGAAAACAGCCGTCAGCACAACGATCTCAACCGCCGCTTCGATGAGATGTTCGAGGTGCTTCGCGCTTTCGAGAGACGGATTTCCCACCTCGAAGGGCGTCTCGATGCGCAGGGGGGCGAGGTCGCTGAGTAAAGGCGCTCCGAGGGAAGGGGATCAAGGATGCCAAACGATGACATCGTGAAGATGACCTGGCGCCACAAGGGCAAGGCGGAGGGCAGCTTCGCCACGCAGCGCGGTCGCCGCTATCACGTCAAGATGATCGCCCGGCATCTGGCCGAAGCCGGCTCCAGGCAGCTCAAGGCCAGGAACCTGAAGCCGAAGCATATCGACGCCCTGGTCGAGCGCTGGAAGAACGCCGGCATCAGCATCGGGACTCTCAAGAACCGCATGAGCGCGCTCAGGTGGGTGTGCGGCAAGGTGAACAAGTCCTGGATGGTGGCGCGGGAAAACAGCGCCTACGGCATCGGCAGGCGCCAGTACGTCACCAACGTGAGCAAGGCGGTTTCCCTGTCGCACGGCAACCTGGCCCGGGTGAAGTGCCCCTACGTGCGCATGAGCCTGGAGCTGCAGCGCGTGTTCGGCCTGCGGCGCGAAGAGGCGATCAAGATCGTTGTCGAATGGGCCGACCGGGGAAGTCGGCTGGTGCTCAAGGCGTCGTGGACGAAGGGAGGGAGGCCGCGCGAGATCCCGATCCGCACCGAGGCGCAGCGCGAGGTCCTGGATCGCGCCAAGGCCCTGGCCGCCAAAACCCCCAGGGGATCGCTCATCCCGACGGGGCAGTACAAGGACCAGGTGCGCCGCTACGAGCGCCAGACGGCAGCGGCCGGCCTGCACAAGATGCACGGCCTCAGGCATGCCTACGCGCAGAACCGCTACTTCGAGCTGACCGGGCGCCTGGCGCCGGCTGCGCCGGGGGGAAAGACGAGGCAGCTGCGGCGCGACGAGAGGGCTCTCGACCGCGAGGCCCGCAAGATCATCAGCGAGGAGCTCGGTCATGGCCGCGAACAAATCACGGCCCTCTATCTTGGCCGCTGATCATGCTGACGGACGAGCACCGCGCCCTGGCCCTGGCGCGCCGTCGCGAGCGCCAGGCCATGCACGACCGGTCGGTCCTCCCCATGCTGAAGCGCGTCGCCATGCTGGGCGGCGGGCTGTCTCGCGCCCTGCGCTGTGTGCAGGACTACACCATGACCAGGGCGCCGCGCGGCGGTGCCTGGACGCGGCGGCAGCTTTACCGCATCGCCCAGCGCCACGGCATCCGCATCGCGACCGGGCGCTTCGTGCCCGGCCAGCCGGCGTTCGATACCTGGTGCGCCAGGTGCACCCAGTCGCTCCGTGACACGCCCTGGTGTTCGTGCCTGCCGCGTCCGCGGTCGCTGCGCGAGTACCACGGGCTGCCGGCGCCCCGCAGGCTCCCCAGGGATACGGAGCCGAAGGGACGCCTGGCGCAGTGGAGCCGCGACGTACGGGAAGCGAAGGCCAGAAAATCAGCGGCGGAGCAAGACAACCTGCCGGCCTGATCTGCGTCACTACACGCCACGTGACATTTCAGTGAGGGGAAAAACTGGCGATTGACCGCGTGGATACTGGACCGAACGAAGTATCACTCGGCGTGTAGTGACGCAGATTTTGGATGCGGACCGGGGACGGATACGTTTGAGGGTGTTTGATGGCATCCCATCGTGTACGCTTGAGAAGGTTCTCAAACGTGCGGATAGGATTTCAGACGTGTACACGAAGGGGTATTCGGTGAAGCTGTCTACGCGGAAAGCGATTCAACGGAAGTCGCTCGAAGTCCGGCGGTCCCGCCGGCGTGAGCACGCCGCCCTGGTCATCGAGCAGATCACGCAGTGCCGGGCCGAGGGCCTGGGCTACCGCCGCATCGCCGACCGGCTGAACCTCGGCGACGTGCGGCCGCCGCGCGGCGGGACGTGGCAGCCGAACCAGGTGCGGCGCATCTGGAGCCTGGCCGCCTCGGAGTCGATCCAGTACGTCTTGCCCATCGAGGAGCGGCCGCCGGAGGTGCGAATCGAAAACGGTTACAAGGCAACCGGAGGGGAGGCGGCGGAAAACGCCAAGTCCGAGGATGAAACGCCTGCAGCTCGCATCTGGCGCCAGGTCGAGAACGGGGTCGACGAGGACCTGCTGCCGACCCGCGAGAAGCGCACGAAGGACCTGGCCAAGAAGCTGGATCGCGAGCTGGACAAGAACGGCTGGCGCATGTTCGTCTCCGGCTGTGCGTACACGATGGCGAACGGCAAGGGGCCACAGCGCCGCAACGCCGAGGTGGCGCTGGTCGATACGGTCAGGCGCTGGCGGGGCCAGGTGATGGACCTGCTGCCGGATCGCGTGGTTGACCTGGAGCGCATCGTCGAGGCCGGCCTCGAGTGTCCGGAACAGCCGCCGCGCAAGGAGTGATGCCACACCGTAACTTTTCCCACCCACGTCCCACTGCATTGCCGGGAACGGGCCGTATTAATCCCCTCCGCCCCACCGTTCCGGGTCGTGCTCCACGTCGTTATTAGGGATGGTAATTGGCCGGTGGGGAACTTGCCGCGGATGCCGTTTGCGCCAGCAACGGCGCCACCCCAAAGTTAACATAATGGGTGATTATCGGAAGTTAAAACCGAACATTTCATGCCCTATATAGTGGTACGTACATCGCCGCATATTGCGGCATCCGTCCTCTGTCATCTCCAGGAGACCTGACATGAAAAGATTCCTCATCAGTGTCATTGCCACCCTGGCCCTATTAGCAACGACGACGGCTCCAGAAGTGGAAGCCGGGGGAGCCAGGGTTGTTGTTCGGGGCATCGATTCTATTGTTCGGGGCGTCGTTGATTCTGTATCCCCGAGTCGACGACTGTCCAGATTGCAAGATGAATGGCGGCACTGGCCGCTTAACCATCATCCCCTTGAGGATTTTCGCGAGCGTGAACGTCTGGAGGCTTATAAAGACAGGTTGCTAGAGTCAATCCGACTCGGTCGGAATCGAAAAGACATTCCTTCGATACTGTCGTCCTTTTCTATCGAAGCCACCCAACGGAAAGAACAAAACCTCGATGACGTGCAATGGCTAGTCGATCATGTATGGTCGGATGCAAGGGAAACCTCAAGGCTAAGTCGTGGAAGCAAACGCTGCCTGTCCGAGCAGATGAGGTACATATTATCGCCAAAGCAGATAGAGGTGATGACACTCCTACACGTTCATGGCATGACGCAGATCGAGGCCGCTGAAGCGCTTAACTGTCGCAGGCAGACGATCGCTGCCAGGGCAAAGAGTGTGAAGACCGAGGCCGTTCAGCGGCGTCTTCATCGCGCGTATCTGCAATGTGTTTCTCACCAACGAGGTGCTTCGGCCCGATGAGATGTGAAAGGAGAAGCGGGCTTGATGGAAAGTGCTCTGGCAGAGGGGGTACTGTGCAAGTCTACGTACTGCCTTTCCAGAATTGATCCGCGTTGAACCTTTCAGATGCCCCTCCGGAGGCTCTCCTGGAGGGGCTTTTTGCCTGCAAGGTGACATATGACCGCTTATCGGAAGCTGGGCAGCGTATGGAAACACTATCCGTGGATGCGGTGGCGAAGGAGATGGCGGCAATACTTCAACGGCTCGAAATTTTTCCTGAGTGGGGGGAGACGCCGGCGATTGCCCATGCATTCCTTCGTGCCGCCGCCCCGTGAAGCGATGAAAAAGGAGATGTAAATGACTGAATCTAACGATGCCGAAAAACGTAAGGCCCGTGAGCGAGCGGTGGAGGCCTTTCTCGCTGCGATGACCAAGGAAGAACTAGCGGCCTTTCTCGGTGCCGAGCAAATGAGCCGTATAGGTTTTGATACTCCTGAGACCACCTCAAGCGCAGAGAGGGTGAGGCAGAGTGCGCTTACTGCTTTTTGGCCCATATATAAGACCATGGGATCAGACTTAGCTTTGCAGCGTATGGTGTTTGGTTTATATCAGGTTGCCCAACAGCCTGCCAAAAGGACAGAAGTGGTGGTGAAGGCTATCCGAGACCGAGTGGAAACCCTGACGCGGGATATTTGATCACGCCGAAACCACAGCGCGCAGGCGTTGGCGGGAGACCTTCGATAACCATGCAACCCAACTGGCAAAACCGCACCATGTGGACCGGCGACAACCTGGACATCATGCGCGGCATGAACTCGGCCTCGGTTGACCTGATCTACTTGGACCCGCCGTTCAACTCCAATCGTACCTACTCGGCACCGATAGGCAGCGAGGCGGCGGGCGCGGCGTTCAAGGATGCGTGGACGTTGGACGACGTGGACCTCGCGTGGCACGGTGAGATTGCCGAGCGCGAGCCGCCGCTGTATGCCGTTATCGATGCGGCGGGCCAGGCGCACGGCAAGAGCATGAAGTCATACCTCATGATGATGGGCGTACGGCTACTCGAAATGCGGCGGCTGCTCAAGGATACGGGGTCGCTGTATCTGCACTGTGATGATGCAGCCAGCCATTATTTGAAGATGCTCATGGATGCGGTATTCGGGAAGGGCATGTTTCAAAACGAGATAATCTGGAAACGGGTATCCAACCATAACGATGCCGGGCGGTTTGGACGGACAGCGGATCGGCTGCTGTTCTATGGCTCGGAAATCGACCGCGCCGCTGCGCGTGTCCCTCTAGCTGAACCGAACGTAGCATCCAAGTATCGTTACAGGGACGACACAGGAAAGTATCGCAGGGGCGATCTGACCGGCGCGGGCGTCAGCACGGGCGAAGCCGGTGCCGCTTGGAAGGGTTGGGACCCCACCAATATTGGCAGACACTGGAGCGTGCCTCGCACGGGAGCCTATGCGGAGTGGATAGAAGAGAATTGCATCCCTGGATACCGGTCGGAACTCAGCGTGTTGAAACGGCTCGACATGCTACACGAAGCCGGATTGATTGTCTTTACATCGAAAGGGACGCCAGAACTCAAGCGCTATCTTTCCGCGAATCCTGGGCAGGTACCGCCGGACGTATGGGCCGACATTCCGCCGGTCAATCCGCAAGCCAAAGAACGCATCGGTTATCCTACCCAGAAGCCCCTCGCCCTGCTCGACCGCATCATCCGCGCCTCATCTAACCCTGGCGACATGATCCTCGACCCATTCTGCGGCTGCGCCACGGCGTGTGTTGCTGCCGACCGGCTGGAACGGCAATGGGTCGGGATCGACCTGTCGCCGCTTGCCGCGCAACTCGTCGAAACCCGGATGCGCCGCGAAGGTGCCCTGCTGTTCAAGGCTGTTCGCCGCGTGGACATACCACAGCGCACTGACGTTGCAAGCCTGCCGAACTACCGCACGCACAAACACACGCTGTACGGCAAGCAGGAAGGTAATTGCACGGGATGCCGTACACACTTCCCGTTCCGTAACCTCACTATTGACCACGTGGTGCCGCAGGCGAAGGGCGGCACGGATCATCCGGACAACTTGCAACTGCTGTGTGGGGCGTGCAACTCGCTCAAGGGGACGGGGACGCAAGAGGAATTGATTGCGAGGCTGAGAGCTGAGGGGATACGGGTGGCGTAAGGAGCGGCGCCATGAAAAGAGACACAGAGGTTTCTATCGAGATATTCTTGAAGCATCTGGCAAGGTTTCGCGCGGAGATGGAAGCCGAGCAAATCAATCTGGATATCAAATTCGAACGGCTATCGGCTGAATTGCAGCCCTGCGCGACCACTTTCCGCGAATTCCACGATGCAGCAGTAGAATGTAGGAAAATTGGCGGAAGGCTGTCACGCATGGTTTCTGAAATTTTGCTCGGCACTCTGCCTTCACCGACAACAGAAGGTTAATTTCTGAAGGAACGAACAATGGAGACTCAATTCAAGGTCGGCGACGTGGTAGAACTAAACAGCGGTTCGCCGAAAATGACCGTAACGGATATTGGAGCAGAAAGCCTTCGGGGCTAGGGCCTGGAGACAAAGGAAAACACAGGGCTGTCGGAACCTGGAAGCCATCCCTCCGGTGCATTTCCCGGGGGGCTTTTTTGTGCCCGCAGAGCCGGACACGCGCATACCTTGATTATTCAAGGAAAACAATTGATAGAAGGGGAGTTCGGGTCGGTTGCGGAAAAGGGCGAAAAAACACTCTAAGGCCGAATCAACGTCTCCTTGGCCACTTGTATTCGCCGTTAATCAGGAGGTGGCCCCATCCGAGGGGTGAGGTGTGCGGCAGAAGCTCGGGGGCGACGGGCAGGCCGGCGCGCCTTCGCTTGGCAACTGCTTCACCCAGCCGGACGGTGTTCCAGTAGATGACGATGGCGGCGAGCAGATTGAGGCCTGCCATGCGGTAATGCTGGCCCTCTGTACTGCGATCCCGGATTTCTCCCTGGCGGCCGATGCGCAAAGCGTTCTTCAGGGCGTGGTGGGACTCACCCTTGTTGAGGCCGATCTGGGCTCGCCGCTGCATGGCCGGATCCAGTGCCCAGTCGATCATGAAGAGAGTGCGCTCAATGCGGCCGACTTCGCGTAGCGCCGCGGCGAGGTCATTACGGCGCGGGTAGGCGGCCAGCTTACGCAGGATCAGGCTGGGAGCAACCGTTCCCGCGGCCAGGGTCGCGCCCAGCCGAAGGATGTCGGGCCAGTTCGACGTGATCAGCGACTGGCGGAGTTTGCCGCCGATGAGGCCGCGCAGTTCTTTCGGGCAGGCGGCCGGCTCGAAGACATAGATACGCTTGGAGGGCAGGTCGCGGATGCGCGGCACGAAGCGGTAGCCCAGGATAGAGGTGACGGCGAAGACGTGATCGGTGAAGCCGCCGGTGTCGGCGTACTGTTCACGGACACGACGGCCGGTCTCGTTCATCAGCAGGCCGTCCAAGATGTAAGGCGCCTCGCCCGCCGTCGCCGGGATGATCTGGGTGGCGAAGGGCCCGAAACGGTCCGACACGTGAGTGTAGGCCTTGAGTCCGGGCTCGTTTCCGTACCTGGCATTGACCAGGTTCATGGCCTCTCCCTGCCTTGTGGTCGGAAAAAACTGGCCGTCGCTCGATGCGGTAGTCCCCGGCCCCCAGAATGCCGCCATAGGCAGCTTGGCCTGTGCCTCGATCACCATCGCCAACGCACGGGCAAAAGCTTCGCCTTCCACGTGCCAGCGCGATAGCCGCATGAGTTCCCAGTAGTCGTGGGTGTTGGTGGAATCGGCCATCTTGCCGAGGCTAAGGTTGATGCCTTCGGCCAGTAGCACGTTGAGCAGGCCGATCCTGTCCTTGCAGGGTGCTCCGGTGCGCATATGGACGAAGGCGTCCGTGAAGCCGACCTCGGTGTCGACCTCCACCAGGATGTCAGTGATGCGCGTCTCCGGCAGGCGCTTGTAGAGATCGAGAATGAGCTCGTCTGCGCCTTCCGGGGTCTCGGCGGTGAGCCGGTCGATGTTCAGGCCGCCGTCACGGATGACGCCACCCGGGATGGCCCCGGTCCGAGCTGCCTTGGCGAGCCTCTCCAGTCCGTGTGTCATCCATGCCTGCCGGTCGGCGAGCCATTCGCCGACGTCGAGCGGCACGGCCAGTGCGGCGTTGCTCGTTGTGGCCGGCAGCGGGACCAGTGCCTGAGTCGGGTCGCCGTGACGTCGGGAGCGCGGCAGCCAGAGGTCGCCGGAGCGGAAGCCGTCGCGCAGATGGGACAGGACGGCCACCTCCCAGAGCCGCTTGTCGCCCTTGGGCTGCGCATCGAGATACCGGTGCCACTTGGAGGCCGGACGCAGAAAGGCTCTCGGGCTGCTGTGGCTGCGGCCGTCGCGGATCAGACTGGCAGCGTCCAGCAGAGGCTTTGCAACCGGGGCGGCCTGGATATCGAGGGCCCGCAGCATGCGCAGGGCGTAGCGCCTGAGGCGGCCGTGCCCCTGCGCCACGTGGGCGAGCGGATCGTTCGACATCGTATCGGTCAGGCGTTCGGCCACGGTCACCAGGTCGCTCAGCCTGTCCCAGCCCAGCTTGCCTGACACGGCCTGTTCGAGCATGGCGGGCTGATGCCGGGCTTCGAGCAGCGCCTGCCCGAGGTCGGCGAAGGACCTGAGGGTGCGGCGGACCGTTGCCCTGGCGTCGTCGATGCGGGCATCGCAGAGTCTTTCCGCCTCCCGCCAGGTCCTGCCGACGATGCGGTCATGGGTCTCGACGAGAACGTCCGCCAGAGCCGCCTGCCATTCCACGGCGCATATTGCCAGGATGGCTAGGCGCCGGTTGTCGAGCATCTCACGCAGGCCGTCGGCGAAGTGCCGTTCGCCTTGTCTTCTCAGACGGGCAACGCGGTGGGCAGGCACGCCTTCGATGATCTGCTCGCAGAGACCGAGATGCTGCAGGAACTCCAGGCGCTCCAGCAAGCGTCCGGCGATGGCGGCATTGTTGCCCGGCTCGAACTGCCGCAGCCAGACGAAGCGTGTCACGCGGCCTTCCAGCGTTTCCGAAAGTAGGCTGTCGAGAGCCATTCGCGTGGCGGTGTCGAGACGGCCGGCAATTCTCTCCTCAACCCGGCGGTCGGCTGCCACTGCGGCGTCGGCGCACAGCCGTTCGAGCGTTGAGACCGCGGGCAGGATGACTTGCCTGCGGCGGCATTCCTCGACGAGGCGTCTTGCCAGTTCCTCGTTGGAGCGCGCCTCCTCGGCCTGCTCGTCCAGCCAGGTCTTCAGGTCCCTGGCTGCGCGTCCGGCGAACGTGCGGTATCCGTAGATCGAGCGCAGCGCCGTCATGTGTTCCTGTCGCGTCTGGCTCCGCGCTGCATAGGGCAACAGGGACTCCACCACGATGCCCAGCTGGACGGCAATGAACGCCACGACCTCAGATGGGATCAGTTCGCCGGGATGCAGCACGCGACCGGGGTAGCGCAGGACACAAAGCTGAAGGGCGAAACCAAGGCGGTTTTCGGCGCGCCGGCGCCGGGTGATGTGTTCCAGATCATCGTCAGCCAGGGTGTAGTGCCTCCTTAGCGAAGGCTCGTCGGTCGGCAGATCGAGCAAGGCGGACCGCTGCCGGTCCGTGAGAATGGCTCTACGGGGCATGGTCGGTTCCGTTCCGCAAAAGGTTGGGTGCGTGAAGCGGGATCAGGCGTCGAGGAGCCGTCGCCCGGGCTCCTTGAGGGTTCCGTCGGCGTGCAGGTAGTGGTAGAGCGTGCTGGCGGGGATGCGGCCGAGTTCGCGACAGATATCGGGTATCGAGCGTGTCTGGTCGGCCATGAGGTTCTGAGCATATCGCAGCTTCTCGGGGGTCATGACGCGGGGGCGGCCGCCTTTGCGCCCGCGGGCCCGCGCCGCCTTGACACCCTCACGGATGCGTTGGCGGATGACGTTACGCTCCATTTCCGCAAAGGCTGCCTGGATCTGCAGGAAGGCACGGCCCGCGGGTGCGGTCGTGTCCATCGGTGAATTGAGGGCGCGGAACCCGACGCCGCGGTGGTCAAGTTCGTCGATCAGGGCGATGAGTTCACCCGCCCGGCGGCCCAGGCGGTCGAGGTCGAGGACGACAAGGATGTCGCCCTGCCGCAGGTAATCGAGACAGGCGGCCAGGTTCGGTCGGTTGGAGGCGGCGCCGGAAGCATGATCCTCGAACACGCGCTCGCACCCGGCATCGTTCAGGGCGTCAAGCTGGCGATCGAGTACCTGGCGGCCTTCGGCGGTGGATACGCGGGCGTAGCCAATGAGTCCCATGGGGTGTCCTCCTCACAGTCTCGAAAATGATATGGACTGCGTATCTTATCGTAAAAAGATAACTTCGGGCTTGTCGTGATTATTTTACGGCAAAAAGCGACTCGTGAGGGCATACCGCCACGACTCGCGACAAAGAAGTGTTATTCGTGGACCCGAAGGCAGGGTTTTGAAGGGGCTGAAAGAAGGCTTGGGCGCTTAGCGTGGTTTTTCGCCCTTTTCCGCAACCGACCCGGGGTAGTCCAGGCGGCGGTCTTCGACCTCGGAACGGATTTTCGGAAAGGCCAGCACGATCGCCAGAACCAGGAGGCCGACCGGAACGTTCAGCAGGAAGATCCAGTTCCAGGCGAAGTGGTCGGTGATGAAACCGCCCAGGAGCGGCCCGGCGACCGCGGCGATGCCGGACGTGAGGCCGGCGTAGGCTTCAAACCGGCCGCGGCCCTGGGGCGGAAAAAGATCGGCGGCGGCGGCGAAACTGCTGGCCGCGATGAGGCCGCCGCCGATGCCCTGCAGGAGGCGGAAAGCGACCAGTTGCGTCATGGACTGGCTGAAACCCGCCGGCACCGAGCACAGCGTGAACATGAGCAGGCCGAGGATGAGGAACATCCGGCGTCCATAGATGTCGGACAGCCGCCCCACGATCGGCACGGCGACGGCCGTCGCCACCAGATAGGCCGTCGCCGGCCAGGTGTAGCGGTCGAAGCCGCCCAGGTCGGCGATGATGCGGGGCATCGCGGTGGCGACGATGGTCTGGCTGAAGACGGACAGGAACATCGCCAGCATCACGCCGGTCGTCGCCAGGGCGAGCCGCCGTGGGGGGAGCGACTGGGCGGCGAGCCGGTCCAATCTTCGCCGGCTCCTCAGTCGCCCGTCGCGGCGCTTGCCGATGCGGTGGCAGCCGAGCGCCGGCCCACCAGGCGAAACCTGAACGACTTGCCCGGATGCGGGGTCGGGAGTCCGCTTATTCGCCGGCCCGTCAGGGTGTAGCCGGGCGGCTCCAGCGCCAGCTCCACGTCGTGCAGGATCGTCGCCATGGTGGCCGGCGCCAGGAATTCGGCCAGGTGCTCCCCGAGGCAGCGGTGCGTCCCCAAGCCGTAAGGCACGTACACCCCCGACTGCCGGTGCTCGTTGCGCGGCGGCGCGAAGCGCTCGATGTCGAAGCGCTGCGGATCCGGAAAATACTCCGGCAGATGGTGCGTCAGCGTGAAGTCCAGAATGACCTGCCGGCCGGCGGCAACCGTGCAGCCGGCAAACTCGAACGCGTTGCTCACCGTGCGCACGGTGCGCGGGACAATCGGATAGCGGCGCAGCGTCTCCATATAGGCGCGCCTGATCACGTCGAGCCGGCGCACGCCTTGCGGCGTCGGTGTCCCCTCAGCGAAAAGGGCGTCCGCTTCCAGCCGCGCGCGGTGCAGCAGTTCGGGGTCCTTGAGCAGCTCGTAGAGCATGAACGACAGGCTGTGGGCCAGGGTGTCCATGGGCGCGTAAATGGGCTCCAGGACGAGGATGCCCACGTCCGTCTCGGGCAGGAACGCCGGGTCGGCGCGGTGCAGGGCAAGCAGGTGGTCGACGACGTCCGGCGGACGGTCGCCGCGGTTTTCCGGCTCGTGCAGGGCGATGATCCTGGCGGTCAGCTCGTCCAGCCGCGCCCGCGCCCGCCGCAGGCGGCGCCAGCGCAGACGGCCGGGATACAGGCCGAGGATCGCCTTGAACGACGCCTCGAACAGGGCCATGAAGTCGTCGTAGTACTCCGGCGCGGAAATCCCGACCATGATCCGGCACATCAGGCTGTAGACGAGCCGCTGGCTCATGGCCGTGCCGCCTACGGGTTTGCCGGCCGGCCACGAGGCGATTTCCCGCCGCGTCACGTCCACGATGCCGGCCACCTGGGTCTCGCCCACGGCGTGCGAGTAGCCGGGCCGCTTGGCGCGCCGCAAGCGGAAGTGGTCCTCGCCGCTGGTGCTCAGGCTGGCGCGCGTCGCCCGGGCGTCGAACTGCTCTTCGAAACGCATCCAGAACTCGCGGCTGCGGAAGTAGGCCTTGTCGTTTTTCGAGAAGAAACGGTTGGCCTCCGGGCCGGCCATGACGAGGAGCCTGCCGTCGTCCTTCTTGCCCCGCCGCGCCAGCGGCCGGGTGATGAAGAGCGCCTCGAGCAGCCGCGTCACGGCGTTCTTCTCGACCTGAAAGATCGGCCCCAGCTTGCGGTACTGCTCGCGGATGAAGGCGGTGCCCAGCAGCACGCTGACCAGCGGCGGCCGCGCCATGGGGATGTCCCGGGCCCGGGGGGAGGTGGCAGCGGGCGTGTCGTAGCGGATGGCCTCGGCGACGGCGCGGCCGATCAGGTCCATGCGGCCGAGCAGGGCGATGCGCTCTTGCGCCACCTTGTGCTCGGCCGGGGGCAGCAGGCGCTCGAATACGCCGCAGGCATCCGCCAAGCCGATGATCACGACGTCGTTGGGGTCGGGAATGTCGTTGCTGAACAGCGCCCGCATGATGCGCAGCCGCACGTCCTCGCGCATCGCCTGGTCCGCCGGGTAACGGCGGGTGCGCGACACGCTGGGCAGGAAGGCGAAAAAGCCCCCTTCCTCGACTTCGAGGATGCCCTGCGCCGTGAGGCGGGCCAGCGTCTTGTCACGAATCTCGTCGCCCCGTTCGGCGACGTGCGCCACCCAGAAGCGGGCCGGACGCGCCGCCTCGGCCTGGGCGATTTCGGCCAGCACGGGGTCCAGCAGGTCATCGTCCAGCGGCGTCGCGTCCAGCAACGACAGGGAGTCGGGGTCCGTGTCGATACGGCCTTCCAGGGCCAGGTCCATCAGCAGGGCGCCGGCCAGCGCGCACGCCAGGGACCACGCCGGAATGGGAATGAGATCGCCCCGATTGTCGTCGATCAGGAGCAACAGCAGTTCGTCGGCAAATCGCAGCATCGTTCCATGCCTTCACGGTGTTACGTCGCGTACCCCAACGCTTCCAGGCCCGGCGCACAGGCCTCAGTGAGCCGCCGTTGCGTCTCCGACTCCAGCGACAGGTATCTGGGCGGATTCGCACGCGGCACGCGGGCGGCTTCATGCAGCCAGGCATCGGTCGCCAGGCTCGGGTCGATGAACGCGATCAGCTCCCGCAGCTTGTCGCGCGGGTTCTGCAGCACGTCTTCGTAGCGCAGCGCCAACACCTGCTCCGGCGGCAGGGCGGCCAGCAGCTTCTGGCCGCGCAGGATCATCTGGCTCCACAGGCCGCCGTAGGCCGCCAGGTCGAACTCCCGGCGGATCATCCTGGCGGGATTGACGAGCCGCAGAAAGACCAGCGCCAGCAGCGAACCGACGGGTCCGGCCTCGGCCGTGTTGTCGAGCGGCTTCAGCCCCAGGCGCTGCAATTTGTCCAGGGTGCCCAGCATGATCTGGAAGGCGGGATGCCGGCTCATCGACAGCGCCGTGTCCCGCCCGTCGCGGTAGACGTGGACGACGCGCGCCTCCGGAAAGAGCCGCCGCAGCCTGGGCACGGACAGCAGGGAGCCGCCCGACCGCTCCACCCAGACGCGGCGCCCGAAGTGCTGGCGCAGCCAGTCGAACAGGTACCGGTACTGGTCCGCCAGGTTCGCTTTCGGGCGCGCCCGCACAACGGGTTCGAGATCGTCGTACAGGTTTTCGTAGTCCGGCGTCAGGTGCGGCAGCATGGTGCACAGGATGGGCGGCACGTTGCGGGTGGCGTAGCGGGCGTGCGGGTCGTCGAAGGGATAGAGGATCTCGCTCGGCATGGGGTCGGCGGACAGCAGCACCCGCAGCGCCGGGTTCTGGCGGCTGCACAGCGCCCACATGGCCTTGCCGCTGAGCCGTTTCCTGAACAGCGCCAGCGGCCCGAGAAGCGAGAAGACTTCCGACAGGCTGAGCACCTCGGGGTGCAGGTTCAATACGTCCGACACCATGGTCGAACCGCAACGCCCGGTAGACAGAACCAGTACCGGGGCAATTGGCTCCACGTTCCCTCCTCTCGCGGTCGTCCTATGCTTTGTACCCCAATGCCTCCAGCCCCGGAGCGCAGACGTCGGTGAGCCGCCGCTGCGCCGCCGCGTCCAGCAGCGAAAACTTGGAGGGATTGGGGCGCGGGATGTGCGCTACCGCATCCAGCCAGGCGTCGTCCACCAGGCTCGGGTCGATAAAGGCGATCAGTTCGCGCAGCTTTTCGCGCGGCTGCTGCAGCACGTCTTCGTAGCGCAGCGACAGGAAGTGCTCGGGCGGCAGCGGCGACAGGTATTCCCGGCTCGACAGGATCATGCGGCTCCACAACTCGCCGTAGGCCTCGATGGCGGCCCCCTGGCGCATCATCTTCTGCATGTTGACAAAGCGGAACCTGAACAGGGTGAACGGGTTGAGGCTGGGAACCGGGTCGCCGCCGTACGGGTCCACGCCCATGCGCTGCAACCGCTGCATCAGCGCCGGTCCTGCCTTGAACGCCGGATGCTTGCTCATCGACAGGGCCGTGTCCCTGCCGTCGCGGTGGATATGGACCACCCGCGCCTGCGGAAAAAGCCCCATGAGTCGCCGGCCGAACAGCAGCGAGCCGCCCGACCGCTCGACCCAGACGCGGCGGCCCAGCCGCTTGCACAGCCAGTCGAACATGAACAGGTACTGGTCGGGCAGCGTCGCCTTGGGCCGCCCCCGCACGACGGGTTGCAGTTCTTCGAAGAGTCGTTCGTAGTCGGGCGTCAGGTGCGGCAGGGCCACGCACAGGATCGACGGTACGTCGTGCGTGGCGTAGCGCGCCTGCGGCGTGTCGAACGGGTAGAGAATGCGGTCGCGGTCGCCGGCCAGCATGGCCCGCAGCCCCGGGCTGTGCCGGCAGCATATTCCCCACAGGGCCTTGCCGCTCAGGCGCTTTCTGATCAGGGACTTCATGCCCAGGGAAATGAAGAACTCCGACAGGCTGAGGACCTGCGGATGCGTGTTCAGGACTTCCGACACCATCGTGGAGCCGCAGCGCCCGGTCGACAGAACCAGCACCGGGGCAAGCCGTTTCGCCTCTGCTTTCATGGAGGGAACCCCTTCAGAGTCGGCCGCGGAATAGGAAGTACCAAGAACTGTGGGGCATTCAGAGCACGTACAGGTGAATATACTCCCAAAGCAGGCTTGCCCGCAGGATACCATACAATCCAGGCTGCGACGCGGATGCAGATGCCATCACTTGCACGAATCCGCAACTGCCGCCGGGTAAGGAAGCTGCATCGCTGCCGCTGACAATCCACCAGAATAAGCCATCTTTGCCACGTCCTATGACCGGTTCACCGTTGTCGGCAGTCGGCGTGCTCTTGCGAGACCGCCAAGTTTGAGCCCGACAGACCCTTCTTCAACTTCAAAAGTTATAACGGATACTGATGCCGGGCGTGTGCGCGGTGAAGCTCGGCATTGCGACGTACCGGTAGTCGACTCCGAGGACGGTCCGGTCCGCTATCTGAAAGCCCATGCCGGCGCCCAGTTGATAGCCCGCCGACCAGTCTTTGGCGCTTGAGTCGACGGCGCCGATGCTGCCGCCGAAGTAGGCGCGGTGAGGCGAACTGCGAATGAGCCTGAAGTTGAACCAGCCGTCGGCCAGCACCCTGTTGACCGGTTCGGCGTTTGTCGCCCTGATGCCGATTCGCAGTCTGTCGTCATTCGCGAACCGGCTGACCACTCCCGCCAGCACCTCATAGACCATCGCCCAGTGCGTGTCGTTGTAGGCCAGACCGGTGGCTTGGTCTTCAAACTCGATTTCCGCCTGCGAGGCGCCCAGGCCCAGGCTGACGTAAGCCGTGTGAGGCGACCCGGGAGCGAACCGCAGGGCGAGCCGGTTCCTGGACAGCAGCTTCAACTGTGAAATCTCGCCGGTGACGCCGATCTCCAGTCCCTCCGCGGAGAAGGCGCTCAGCGGCGCCCGGTGCCAGGCAACCTCTTGACCGAAACGCAGAGGGCCCACGTCGTATCCGACCCTCGCAACCATCAGGGCGCCAGGGTCGATGTCGAGGGAGACCTCGCCGGCAGGCAGCCAGGCCGTCGCCTCATCGAGCAGGGTGAGATGGGTTGCCAACCCGCCGTGCCAGCCTTGGCCTGCGGTATGCCAGCTTCGTTGTTCAGGAAACAGCGCCTCGGTGTCGACCGACGTATAGGCCGACGCGACCCAAGGCACCAGGGCGAGCAACAGCAGACAGAAGCCGAGGCTGCGGCGCACGGCGCGCACGGTGGACATCGGCATGTGAAAGCCTTCATGGCGACGGCGGTGTGCCGCCCGTTTCGCCTTGTTGTCGGCAATAACGCCACGCAAGTCCGATCCTCCCTCAGGGTCGTCCCCGCTCAAGCGCGAGTTGTGGCGGTAATAGTGGGCTAACCGGCGCCGCGATATCCTGGCCATCGGCGGCAACGACGGTCCGAGAGTCTGACTCGCAACAAGATATTGTTCTCTTGCAGCCTTACCGGTCGCAGTGCCCGGGGGGTAGCGACTGCTTGTTAATATATTTTCTAATTTATTCTAATATCATCTTATGGAAAGGCGATTACTGAAAATAGGTGCCGCCGCCGCGGTATTGGGCACAACGCCGGGGCAACTGCGTAAATGGGAACAGTCCGGGGAATTGCTGCCGACCCGCAAGACGAAGGGCGGCACCCGCTATTACGCTGTCTCCGACCTGTTGGGCGTGGCAAACGAATCCGCGCCGACCATCTGTTACGCCCGCGTGTCGTCCCACGATCAAAAGGCCGACCTGGACCGCCAGCACGCCGTGCTGGAAGCCTACTGTGCGGCCAAGGGCTGGCGATCGGAAGTCATCCGCGACCTGGGCTCCGGCATGAACTACCGCAACAAGGGCCTGCAACGCCTCTTGGACCTGATCCTGCGGCGGCAGATGAAGCGCCTCGTCCTGACCCACAAGGACCGCCTGCTGCGCTTTGGCGCCGAGTTGGTGTTTGCCTTGTGCGAACGCCAGGGCATCGAGATCGTGATGATCCACCAGGGCGAGCAGCCGAGCTTTGAGGAAGAACTCGCCCAGGACGTGCTGGAGATCATCACGGTGTTCAGTGCCCGGCTCTACGGTGCCCGGTCGCACAAGCGCGTCATGGAGACGCTGAGAGACAGTATCGCGTGATCCGTACCCACAAGATCGCCCTTGATCCAACGCCCAGGCAGGCTCGGCGCTTGGCGCAGCACGCCGGCTACGCCCGCGTGGCGTACAACCACGCCTTGGCCGACTTCAAGGATGGCCTCGACCAGGGCGAATGGCGGTCGCACTACGAGTTGCGTCCGCGCTGGAACCGGGTCAAGGCAGGGCGCTATCCGTGGTGCAGGGAGCTGTCGCAGAACGCCGCCAAGTACGCCATCATCCAACTCGGCGACGCGGTCAAGGCGTGGCGCAGCGACAAGCAGAAAAACCGCTTTCCGCGCTTCAAGTCACGGCGGGACAAGGCGGCCTTTCGCGCCGACAACGGCCCCGGAACGGTGCACTCTCGTGGCCGGCGCATCCACTTGCCAAGGATAGGCAGCCTTCGCATGCATGAGGCGCTGCGCTTTGATGGCAGCGTGCTGGAATGTACGGTCAAGCGCGATGCCGGTCGCTGGTTCGCCTGCGTCTGTGTAGAGGACGGCAGGGAAGCACCGGAGGCGAAGGATGGCCGGGTGGTGGGCGTGGACATGGGTGTGAAGACCTTGGCTACCTGTTCGGACGGCATGGTGTATGCCAACCCTCGCGCGGAGGCTGCCCAGCGGCGAAAGATACGCCGGTACAACAAGGCGCTTTCGCGGTCGCTGCGCCTTCACGGTCGCCACAAGGCGTCGAAGCGCCGCCAGCGCACGCGGCACAAGTTGGCGGCGGCCCATTACAAGGCGGCCTGCCTGCGCAGTGACGCCCAGCACAAGGCCGGCACGGAGATCGTGCGGCGCGCCGCCTGTATTGTCGTTGAAGACCTGAACGTGAGCGGCATGGTGAAGAACCGTCGGCTGGCGCGGGCCGTGTCGGATGCCGGCATGAGCGGCTTCGTCAGCAAGCTCAAGTACAAGTGCGCAGCGCACGGCGTACGCTTGGTTCAGGCCGACCGCTGGTTTGCGTCCACGAAGCTGTGTAGCAACTGTGGTCAGGTTCAGGCGATGCCGTTAAACGTTCGCACGTATTCGTGCGACTGCGGTGTGTCGCTGGACCGGGACCTGAACGCGGCAAGGAACCTGGAGCGATATGCCGCCGGCAGCTCGTCGGAGGCGCCAAACGGACGTGGAGGCCATGTAAGACCGTCTTCGGGCGGCAGCGACCTGCGAAGCGTCAACGGAAGCACTGGGATCAACAGATTAGCACAGATTGTTGAGATTAGATCAGACTTCTGAGAGCGGATTCTGCGTCAGCCTTGCAGCTCGTGGCCCTGCTGTGCGGCAACAACAGGACAACACGCACCAGTTGCGCCTGGGTTGAGATATTCAGCTTACGGTATATTTGCTTGAACTGATACCGAACCGTGCCCACGGTGCACCCCGTTGCCTCGGCGATGTCGCGCGTCGTGTTGCCCTCGGCCAACGCGGCCGCTACCCGGCCCTCGGCCGGCCTCAGGCCCAGGCGCTCGGCCACGTGCCGCGGATCGATAGGAGGCTGCTCACCCGGCAGCGACTTCTTGATGGTGGCGACGTCGTCCTCGATTCTCTGCAGCCGCTTCCTGATCTCATCATTCCAGAGTGCCAGGCCCTTCTGCTCTTTCCAGCGTATTCACTTGTATGCACAAGCATGCAAGTTGCTACGCATGAATTCCTGCTTCGTCCACCGGAGTTTCACCGACCCATGACGGCTCGGCCAGCGCCCCCGTGTCCACAGGCGTCGGATTCCCCCGAAGCCCGGGGTATCGTTCCAGATTGCATGCGGCGTTCCAGTCCCGGTCCTTGACCAGGCCGCATGCTATACACACATACTCGCGTTCCGACAACGACAGAGTCGTCTTGATGGCTCCGCAGCCCGAACACGTCTTCGACGACGCATACCAGCGATCGGCAACCGTCACCGCGGTCTTTTCCACTTCTGCCTTGTACGCCAATTGGCGGCGCAACTCGTGCAGTCCCACGTCGGCAATCGCCCGTGCCAGTTTCCGATTGCACAACATGCCCTTGACGTTCAGGTCCTCGATGACGACGTGGTCGTAGTCGCGGGCCAGCGCCGTCGTCAGCTTGTGCAGAACATCTTGCCGCACGCTGGCGATCCGGGCGTGCAACCGCGCCACACGCATGGCTGCCCTGTGGCGATTGGCCGAACCACGGGACTTCCGGTGCAGCCTGCGGTTCAGCCGCCGCAGCTTTCGCAAGGCGCGACGCAGCGGCTTCGGGTTGTCGAACGTCCGCCCATCGCTCAGGACCGCCAGATGCTTGATGCCGAGGTCCACCCCCACCACGTTTGCTTGGGTTTCGCTTCGTGATAGCCTGCCCTGAACTTGTTGAAGGGGGAAGACCTCGGTCTCGACCTGGACGGACAGGAACCAACGGTCAGCCGTACGGGTAACGGTGGCGCCGAGAACCTTGCCGTCAAAGCGCAGCGCTTCCCGCATGGCCACCCAGCCGATCCTGGGCAGCCGAACGCGCTTAGCGTCGAGCCGAAACTTGTCGTTGGAGACGTAGAAGCTGTCCCTGCACCTGCCTTTCTTCTTGAAGGCCGGGTACTTCGCAAGCTTCTTGAAGAAGCGCTGAAACGCCTCGTGCAGATTGGTGAACGGCTGGAGGTTCGCGTCCTTGGGGGATTCGTAGAGCCAGGGGAACAGGTCGCGCTTGACAGCGTTGAACTGCTTTTTCAGCGCGTTGGCCGTAGGCTTGCCGCCGGCCTTGTACTGGCGGTTCCACTCGGCCAGCGCCCAGTTCCACGCGAAACGGGCACAGCCAGCCGCCCGCACGAACTGCTGGCGCTGCTGACCTGTCGGCTCAAGCGCGATCCTGTGGGCTCTGCGTACCTTCATCCTCAATCTCGACACGTCTGACCCCTTCCGAATACTTACAAGGGGTCTAGGTTATGCTCCATGCCGACGGTCGTCCCACGTCCGAGGCTCAGGGCAACCTGGGCGGCGGCGCTGCGTCCGCCGCAGCCGCGGGGCGCCCAGGTTCTGCGACCGGCGTCTCAGCCGTCGCCTTGCCGCTCGATCCGCTCTTCGCCGGCTGCGGGCGCTTCGGCACCAGGCTGCTGACCCGCCGCGCCAAGGCCGCCTGCAGGATGAGTGAGGCGGCGGCAGCGCCGTTGATGCCGTTGTCCTGCGCCGCCTGCTGCAAAATGGCGTACGACGCCGGCGGCAACGTAATGCTGATTTTGGTGGATTTGGCCATCCGTTTACCTCTTACCTCTTTCCAAGATACCAGTTCGTCACCCTCTGGCGACCGTGCCCGAGCTCCGACGACACCCGGTCCCTGGCCCACTCGTCGGCCTGCAGCTGCGCGGCCGTCATCTCATCCCGTTTCGGCCCGCCGCGCACCGGACAGGCGAACCCCGCCAGCACCTCGTAGCGGGCCTGCGCATAGGCGTGACGGAAGCCGTGCGTGCCTGTCAGGCCGATGCGCTTGCAGGCCGCCTGCCACAGCCCGTCGCGGTAGCCCTTGTACGACAAGGACGGCGGAATCAGCGAACCCTTGCCTGCCACCGCCTTGGCATGGTCCAGGGCTTCACGCTGCGCCGCCGTGGTCAGCGGAATCTCCCGCTGCCGCCCGCCCTTCGTCCAGGTACCCTGGAGCACCAGACGGTTGCCCCGGTCGGCCAGGGCGGGCTGGATCATCAGCGCCTCCTTGCGGCGCAGGCCGAAGGCCACCTGCAACCCCAGCGACGCCCGCGCATAGCGGTTCTGCACCCGGCTCAGGACGTCCGGCTGGACGTACACCGCCTTGCTCACCGTGGCGGCGCGCACACGCCTGCCGTCGTGGTAGTCGGCGTTCTTCCTCGACATCACGCCCCTGCGGCCCGTCCAGTCACAGATGCGACGCAGGAGGGCCAGCCGGTTGTTGATCGTCCCCGGGCTCAGGTCCTTGCCGACCCAGTGCTCCACGAGGGAACGGACGTGCTTGTCCTTGAACTTTCTTGAGGCGCCCTTGAGGCGGGAGAACTTGTGATGGCCGGAGGCGTCGAGATCGCGCGCCACGGTAGCCGCCAGTTCCAGCCGATCGCCCTGCGTGGTGCGCCCGTCGACGCGGTGCTCACGGCACAGCTTCTTGAGCTCGAACTCCAGTTGCAACATACCCCGAAGATCTTCCGTGTGGTGAGAGTAAATGGCCCGCATCCTCACCGCTGGTGGGAATGGCAAGAAGGGCCAGGGGGCGCGGGGTTGCGCCTTGTCCTCGGCAGTGCTGAGACACCGCCTTTGTTTGGACGACAACCGCCTCGCGGACGGTTGTGCGATTACGGCAAGCCGTCACGGTTGACGCTCCATTGAGCGCGGACACGGCCGGGTCCGTCACGGGTAGGGCACGGGGAGGCATTACGCCCGAAAGCCCTGGGATGTCCTTGAAGGACAATCACTTACAACATGCCGCTAAAATGCGTCACTGCGCTAGGGGCCGCAGTGACGCATCTCCCGCCCACCATGGCGGGATGGCGTCGTTGGGGCCTGCGCTTCTGCGTCTGAACGCCGCTTGCGCATGCCCTGCGTTGCTGCACGCAACGCCCCAAGTCCGGGTGTCGGCTGGACGCCGACCATCGCGCGCTTGGGCGCGGAGTGCAGGTGGCGCCTCGGGGCACCGTTATGGGTGGTACCGACTGCGCGAGTCGGTTGGGTTATTGGAGTCATGAGATTCACTGTTGCACCGTGCACGGGGATCCTCACCTGCTTCACGGTTCGGGAATCACGCTCAAAGGCCATGGCCGGCACCAGCACAGTGGCATCGTCGCACAGCCAACAGGTTGCAGGTTGCACCATGAACAAGGCATTGCCTCCTTCAAGGTTGGCGAATTGCGCTGAAAGGTTGCCTTCAACGCCATCAGGCTGGCGCGGTCATGCAGCCAAAAGGTTGCGGACTGACCCTGGACGTGCTTGAACTTCTTTCCAGGTCCGAAGACGACACCGGCAGGTATCCGGCGGCATCGTCATCCATGACGACAGGATGAGACGGAAACCCATCGCCAAAGTAGGAAGCAAGACCGTCTTTTCAGGTACCGAGAACCCCGGGAAAACTCACGTACCGAAGAAAGAAGTAACCGGGGTTTTTAGGCAATGAAGCCAGTATACCCCAGCCGCCGCTGGCGGCCAAGACAAACCCGGGCACTGCATGCCGATTGACAGAGCCAGGACACTCCCTAAACTCTCCGCATCCCGTCGCCCTTCACCAACAGAGGAGAGGTCCAAGCCATGGCCTTCTGGAACCGCAACGTGGGCAAGCCGGCAGGCCCCCAGGCTTCTCCGCCGCCGCCGCCTCCCATACCCGAACTCGATGAGCTGGCCCGACTCCTCCCCGAGCGCGGCAAGGAAGAAAATTTCTTCTGGCGGCCGTACGTGGACCGTATCACCCAGCGCCTCGACGGCCTGCCGGCGCCGGACGGTGGCGAGTCGTTCGTGCGCGCCTGCCTCGCCGCCGGTTGCAAGGCGGTGCCCGTCGCGCAAAGCAGCCCCCTGTGGAAGAGGGACCTGTCGGAGCAGGAGATTTACCACGCTGAAAGCTCCGGCCTGGCGGCCCGCGTTCGCCTCGGCCTGTTCTTTGCCGCCAGCCTGCGCTACCTGGTGCACGGCCTGTGCCGCCTGCGCGTCAAGGCCGAGGGGGGCGACTGGCATCCCCTGCAAGGGCATCTGCGGGCAGGCGAGGTCTTCTGGCAGCCGGTCCGGGGTAGCGGCGTGTCGTTCCGGGAGTTGCAAGCGGCGCTCGAAGGCAGGCTCGGCATCACCTGGCTGGACGTGCAGCCGACCGACGCCCAAGCCTGCGTCCTGGCGTCATCCTTCCTGCAGGTATACGAAAGGTCGCTCCTGACGCTTGAGCAGGCGGTGGACGTGGTGGACTGCGCCATGCCCCGCAGCAGCGGCGGCGTGTTCAGGTGGATGCTCCTCAATGACGGACAGATCGAGACGAAGCGGGTGGATGTGGCGGGCTTGTGCCTGGAGGTGCTGCGGCAGCTTGCAGGGTCGAGGCGCCTGCGGCTCAACACGAATCCGGGCGACCTGTTCGTGACGCCGGAGGTGTCGTTCCTGGTGGCACCGGTGGCGGTGGACGTGCTCATCCAGGTGCTTCGCCGCCGCGGCCACAGTTTCAGCCGCCCGGAGGTTTACCGGGCGCTGGGGGATGCGGGCTGTCTGGTGGACACCCCGCCGGGAGCGAAGCGGCATACCGTCCCGGCGAAGCTCAAGTCGCCGGCCTGGCGCCTACCGATCCGCGTGCACGGTCTGCCGATCGTTCACAACGCCCTTTGGAACGTCCAGGCGCCGCCTGGCTACTTCGACGGCACGGTCAGCATCAAGGGCTGAGACGACAATGTCGGATGGCCTGTCTGGAAGAATCTACGCCCATCGCATCGTGCTTTCGGTCACGCCGCCTGGCGGTCGAGGGTGCGGTACTGGACGGCCTCCGAGAGGTGCTCGATGCCGATGTCGTCGGCACCGGCAAGGTCGGCGATGGTGCGGGCCACCTTGCGGATGCGGTCATGGGCGCGGGCGCTGAGGCCGAAGCGCTGCATGGCCTGTTCGAGCAGGCGCTCGCCGGCGGCGTCGAGCTTGCCGTATTGCCGGATGGCGCGAACGCCCATCGCCGCGTTGTGCGGAATGCCGGCGCCGGCGAATCGCGCCCGCTGGCGCCGCCGGGCGGCGTTCACCCGCGCCCGCACCGCGGCCGAGGGCTCGGCGGCAGCGCGGGACGCCAGGTCGGCGTAGTGGACGGGCGGCACCTCGATGTGCAGGTCGATGCGGTCCAGCAAGGGGCCGGAGACCCGCGCGCCGTAGCGTTGCAGCTGCTGCGCCGTGCACAGGCAGTCACGCTGCGGATCGGTGCTGTAGCCGCACGGGCAGGGGTTCATCGCCGCCGCCAGCATGAAGCGCGCCGGGAACGTCAGGGCCATGGCGGCGCGGGCAATGGTCACCTGCCCGTCTTCCAGCGGCTGCCGCAGCACCTCCAGCACGCTGCGTCGAAACTCCGGCAGCTCATCGAGGAACAATACCCCGTTATGGGCCAGGCTCACCTCGCCCGGCCCCGGAATCGTACCGCCGCCGATCAGCCCGGCGTCGGAGGTCGAATGATGCGGGGATCTGTACGGACGGGTGGCCACGAGGGCCTGATCGCGGTGCAGCAGACCGGCGATGCTGTGGATTTTCGAGGTCTCGATGGCCTCGGCCAGTTCCATGTCGGGCAGGATGGAGGGCAGGCGGCGCGCCATCAGCGACTTGCCGGAGCCCGGCGGACCGATCAGCAGCACGTTGTGGGCGCCGGCGGCGGCAACCTCCAGGGCGCGCTTGACGTGCTGCTGGCCTTTGACGTCGGCCAGGTCCTCGGCATAAACCGCCTTGTTCTCGAACAGGGCGTTCACGTCGCAGACGGTGCGCGGCAGGTCGTCGGTGCCGTTGAAGAAGCCGACCGCCTGCACCAGGGTGTCGACCCCGAACACCGGCACGCCGTCCACCACCGCGGCCTCGGCAGCATTCTCCAGCGGCACCACCATGCCGTCCGCCCCCGCGGCCCGCGCCCCGACCGCCATCGGCAGGGCGCCGGCGACGGCCTTGACGCGGCCATCCAGAGACAGCTCGCCCACCACCTGATAGCGAGCGAGCATCCGGGACTGGATGTGCCCGGTCGCCTGCAGCAGGCCCAAGGCGATCGGCAGGTCGAACGCCGTACCCGCCTTGCGCAGGTGCGCCGGGGCCAGGTTGACGGTGATGCGCCGCGACGGGAAGGGAAAGCCGCAGTTGGCCATGGCCGCCTTGACGCGGTCGCGGCTCTCGCGCACCGCGGCATCCGGCAGCCCGACCGTGGTAAACACCGGCAGGCCCATGGCCAGGTCGACTTCCACCTCGACCGGATGGGCGTCAACGCCGAGCAGGGTGCTGCTCAGCACCTTGGCCAGCACCATGAATCGTCCACCTGCATCAGGCCCCTTCCCCGCAGGCAATCCCGCCGGCGCCGCCGCGCACCGCTCTGCCGCTGAGGCGCCGTCCCACCGTCTGCGTCACCACCTTGTCCCGAATGCGCTGCGCCGCGTCATTGCGCTGTACCGGCACGTCCAGCCACTTGGCGAACGCAAACAACTGTTCCTTGTCCACGAACGCTTCCTCGACGATCCGCTGTCCCTCTTCGCGGCTGCCCGCGGCGGTCAATCTGGCGTGCACGGCTGCCAGCGCGGCATCGTCGGCCGGGGCAGCCGCCGGCCGCCGGTTGCGGTTTCGCGGCGACGGCCTGACAAACGAAACCGACGCCTCCAGGTCGCCCGTCATCAACCTGTCGAAGTCCTCGTCCGACAGGTCCCGCAACGCCTTGATCAGTTGGTCGAGCACCTGGGTCACGAACGCACGCCGAGCATCCATGTCACGCTCCCGACCGCCTGAGGAATTCCGCTGCCAGGGATTCCATCTCGCGCACGATGGTGGCATAGGGCTCGCGCACCGGTTTCTCCAGCACCACCGGAATGCCGTCCTCCGGCGCATCGCCGAAGATCGTCTTGTTCTCGCGGACCGTCGACCTGAATATCGGCACGGCAATCGCATCCGACCGCATGTACTGTCGCTGCACGCCGATCGGCCGGCCCCTGAATATCTGGATCATCGTAAAGATGACGCCGAGAATCCGGGGTTCGATCACCGCCGACTTCGAGTCCTCGTTGAACTCCTTGACCAGCGTCCCCAGGCTGCGCAGCAGGTAGTCGATGCCCAGCGTCGACAGGTAGTCCGGCTTGGCGGGGATCAGGATCTGGTGGCTCGCCACGATGGCATTCTTGGTCACGATATTGAAATTGGGCGGGCAGTCGATCAGCACGTAATCGTAGCCGGCTTCGGTGGCGTAGGCGTTGAGGTGGCTGCGCAACTGGCCGAAGACCCGCGCCCGCCGCTGGTGCAGGCGGTTCGGCGCCGCGCCGCTCAGCATGTAGGCCAGGTCCAGGTCGATGTTGATGAGCCCGAGATGCGACGGAATCAGGTGCAGGCAGCCGCCCTTGTCACCCAGGCGGCCTTCGGCCTTGAGGTCCCGCAGCACGAGGTGGTCGAGGGGTATGACGTCGCCTTCGTCCTCGACGATGCCGTCGAACCACTTCTTGATGGTGCGGTCGTTCCCCTGTCCTTCCTCGCCGCCCAGCTCGGATTCCCAGTAGTCCGGGGTCACGAAGGAAAAGGTCAGGCTGCACTGGGCGTCCATGTCGAGGGCGAGGATGCGTTTACCGCGCTGCGCCAGCTCGGCCGCCAGATTGGCGGTCAAGGTCGTCTTGCCGACACCGCCCTTGTAATTGATGATCGAAACGATCTTCACCCCTGCATCCCCCCGATTGCCTGCCGCACGGTCTGCCGGTTGCCGGGATACGGTGGCCTCGCCGGTGCCGACGGCGCGCCGGCCCGCCTTTGCCGGCGCGGCACGAACCTCTACGGGTTCCGGCACCCGCCGCGCCAGGAACAGCCCCACCACGTCGATGTCCGGAAAGCGCCGCGACAGCACCCGCTGCGCCGCCCGGAAGTGCGCCCCCGAGGTCAGCAGGTCGTCCACCACGACCACCAGCCCCGCACCCGGCGCTTCCAGCGCCTCGTCGATGCCGTACATCGCCTCGATGTCCGACGCCCGCAGCCGCGCCGACCGCCGGTGCGTCGGCTCGACGCTGCGCGACTGCACGATCAACTCGCGCACGTCCAGCGGCCGCTCGGGCCGCACCGCCCGCAGCATTCGCACCAGGCGGTCGTCGTAGCCGTCGTCGTCCTTCGACTTCGACGGCGGCACCGGCACGAACACCGCCCGGTCCAGCAGGCTCGCCTGCAGCGCCCGCCGCAGGGCCGCCGCCGCCGTGGCGATCGCCGTCTCCTTTTGCGGCGGGTTGCGACCCTGAGCAGCGGCAGAGCCGCGTGCCGAAGGGCGCGTGCGCGACGCCGGCGTCTTGAAGTCAAGGATCAGGCTGTTCGTGGCGCTGTAGGCAGCACCCTTCCCCGCCGTGTACGCGCCCAGGTAGCGGCACACGTCCGTCCGCCGCAGGTACCAGTGGCCGCCGCGCGTCAGGTCGTCGATGGCCGTCAGCCGTTGCGGAAAGCTGTCCTCCACCGTCATCGCGTGTCCTCGCCAGGCCCGCCGCGGCCCGGGCTGCAAGCCCTGTTTGGCTGTGAGTTCCCATCACAAGGGAAGTGCCAAAAACTCGGGGGCGGTTGCGTATCTGGGTAGGCAGTGAAGTCAAGGGGTCGTCGGCTGGACCAAAGTCCGCCAACAACATTCACACCGGTATCACTCGAAGCGAGTGGCGTTCACGCTCATCGACAAGTCGTGCCAGCCCGCTGTCGAGCGTAGCCAGCGTGCCGCCGCGTTGAATCGTGGCGGCCAGCAACACGGCGTCCGTGATCTGTCGATATCCCTGAAGGCGGCTGACGATCCGTTGGGGCAGGTCGGCGATGGAGCGATCGAGGGGCCAGAACACGTGCGACTCCAGCTGCCTCAGCCTCTGCAGCAAAGCAATGGCTTCAGTGGGGGTCACCGTATGCCGGACCGCGGCGGGATTGCAGGAAACCCGAACGAATCCCGCCTCGGTCAAGGGGCAGGTGGCCCATCCGTCTGCGCGGTGCATCGTGAACCAACGGCGTGCTGCTTGATGATGTACGTGGTTGGGCCAAGCCAGAGCGATGAGCACATTGACGTCGAGCAACGCCGTCACGGCCACTCGCTGAGCACTCTGTAGACATCTTCGCTGGTAATCGGACCCACGTCTGCGGGCACCTGAAACACCGGCACGCCATCGCCACCGTCTCCGGCTACGCCTGTCCCTTTGAACCCGCGACGCGCAAGCTCCGACAAGGCGTGCCCGAGACTGCTGCCGCTCTGTTCGGCCAGCGCGCGCGCAACCGCCAATACATCATCGTCGATTGTTACTGTGGTTCGCATGGCGGCATGATCGCATCACAGCATCACCACGTCAAGCTCAAGCAGACCGCGGGCCGGCGGCAGTCGGGGCAGTACGCGAGGGAGGGGCAGCAGGAGGAAGTACCGGCTGCCAGAGGCGGGCCGCAGGGCGAGTGCCTTTCCCTGCGGCCCCGGTGCCCACTGGGCAGCACCCGTAGGCTGAAGTGCGTTGCTCGCCCGGGGCACACGTCCAGACGGGGCCGGCAAGGCGCTCGCCAAAACCGACCCCTGGCGGCAGCAGCGAGCCGCCACGTCTCTCTCAAGCCAGCCCTCCGGCGGTCACCGCCGAAGGAATATCCTCACCTGGGTGCAGCGCCGCAAAGCCGCTCTGGCGACCGTGTTCTTCAGCGGCTTCCGCCAAACGTCGTGCTTTCGGCACTCAGGACACCGCTGAACCGGGTTGTCGTCGATTCGTCTTCGAACCCCCCGTGCAGCGTGGCGCCGAGCAGGCGCGGACTGCCCGTGCTATCCGAAAGGTTGGAAAACCGCCCTTGCCAGAATCCGTATCCGGCAGCACGGCCCCCCAGGGGAGCGACCGTCAACTCGCCCGCAAAGGCGCCCAGGGTGTACGGCGATTCGAGAAACCCCGCGCGATGCAGCCAGAACAGATAGTCCCTGGTGACGGTGTCGCCGCGTTCGATGGCGCCGCCGTCCAGGTCGTAAACCGCGGGCGTAAACTGGATGCCCTGCCGGCAGCCGACACAGCCCTCGATGTCGCCGCGGGCAAAATCCGCTACCAGCTTGGCGTCGGCGGCGAACTCCCCGGCGCCGTTCGAGGTCGGAATCTCGCAGGGAAAGGCGGCGCAGACAACGCCGCCTTCGGTCTGGTAAACCCCGGCAGCTTCGCCGTAATAGACGGCCTGGCCTCTGAGCGGCAGGGTCATGCTGTCCGGAAGCGGCCCGCGCAGCTCCGGTCCGTCGACGAACACGTCGGCTTCCGCCTCGCTGCTGTAAGGCGTTTCGCGAACCCACCAGCCCGCCGCCAGGTAGTCGCTGTCGTCGCCATCGTGCCAGCGCACGGAGACGACGGCGAGGGAACCATCATCAAACAGTGTCCAGGTACGTTGGGAATAACCCTCCACGCGCGACGGGACGGCCGTGCCGTCCACTTCATCCCGCACCGAGCTGAGCACGACGGGATACCCCAGGAAATAGTCGGGGAGGTGCACCCTGACGTCCCGACCGTCGAACTCTGTGTGTGCGCCAGTCGACAGGTAAGGGACGTAGGAGATTCTTGCGGCCGCGTCTTCGGGCGCCGTCGCAAGCTTGGCTTCTTCCTGGGCTGCCATGTCGGCGGCGGCCTGCTGGCGTGCGTCCTCGGCCTCTGCGCCGGTGATGGCTTGTTCGGCCTGTCGGCGTTCTTCCACAAGCGCGTCTTCTTCGGCTGACGAATCGCCTTGTGAGATCGTCGATTCGGTCAACCCTGTCTGGGCGATGCCAGCCTCGGCTACCGTCTCGACCTGTCGGGCTGAAGTCTCGGACCTCAACACGCCTGAGCCGCCGCCGCATCCGGCCACGGCCAGCATGAACGCCATCAAGATTGCCAGTCTGAGTCGTGTCATGTTGCTACCCCTTCTGCATTGAGGAGAACAGAGCCGCAGGTACCGCTCAGCGGCCGCGCCGACGCAGTTCCCGAAGCTCGACCTCCAGTGCTTGGCGCGCTGCCTGTTCTTTTCGCAGGCGGTCTTCAGTTTGTCCCAGGCGTGTTTCGACTGCACGGCGGGCCTGGGCTTCCGCATCGCGCCTTCGCTCGGCCTCTTCACGTCCCTGCTCGGCTTCCCGCAGACTTCGCAGGGGTTCCCCGCGCACCGGATCATAAAACCGGAAGACTTCCCGTGGCGGTGCCTCTGGATTGAGGTGCAACTCCAGGCCCAGCACATCACTGCAGGCCACCAAAGTGCCGTCTGCCCGTTGCGCACCGGCTATCGGCTGGTATTCGCCCTCGACAAGCCGAAAGCCTTGCAGGGGCGGCCGGAGGTAGGACCCCGTGGGGTCCACCTGCCAGTATTCCGCAACGCCGATCTCCGCATAGGTGTCGCGTTTCTTGCCTGAATCTGCCCGGTACGTGCCTGCCGAGGCAATCTCCAGCACGAAGTCCGGCGCCTTGGGTTCTTCCCAGAGCTTGTACGACGAACGAACATGCTTCGAGGCGCCGATGACGACCATCAGGTCCGCCGGGATCGAGGCGCCGAAGTCGTCTTCCCGCGGATTGCCCTCCCGGTAGTACAGCAACAGATTCCCGACGACGTACACGTCGTCACGATCCCGGTAATAGCGGTCCAGGGCGGAGCCGACGTAGAGGATCGGCCAGAACTGCGATTCGTTTTCAGCCATGGGCAGTCCGTCCGAGTCCGGGTAGTCAATGGGTTCGGGAACGACAGTCACGCGTGCCATGTGATCCGGCCTTTCCTTAGTTGGCGTTCACCATGATGGCCACTCGGCGAGCATTTTACACACGAATCACGGTGATATCCTATGATGAAGAGCGCGACGTTATTTTCGGGAACCGTGCGAGTTTGCGTTCCCGAGTGCGTGAAGGCGATGGTATGATGTTATGAGTAAGGCATCATTACCACAAAAGGAGTGTTTATGCGCGTCATCGCCGTGTTGAATCAGAAAGGCGGGTCAGGCAAGACGACCATCGCCACGCACCTGGCCCGCTCCCTGCAACTGGACGGGGACAGCGTTTTGCTGGTTGATTCCGACCCCCAGGGCAGCGCCCGCGATTGGGCGGCCGTGCGTGAAGAGCAGCCGGTGACCGTGGTCGGCATCGACCGGCCGACCATCGAGCGGGACCTGAAGCACATCGCCCGCAAGGATTTCGTGGTGATCGACGGCGCCCCTCAGGCAGCCGACCTGGCCGTGTCCGCGTTGAAGGCGGCCGATTTCGTGCTGATCCCGGTGCAGCCAAGCCCGTACGACATTTGGGCGACCGCCGAATTGGTGGACTTGGTAAAGCAGCGCATCGCGCTGACAGACGGTCGGCTGCAAGCCGCCTTTGTGGTATCGCGCGCCATCAAGGGGACGAGGATCGGGGGAGAGGTGGCCGAAGCCCTGGCCGGCTACGACCTGCCCGTGCTGGCATCGCGTATCACCCAGCGCGTGAGCTACCCGGGCACCGCGTCAGCAGGCACAACGGTTCTTGACGCCGACCCGGCCGGTGACGCCGCCACCGAGGTTCGTGCCCTGTCTGCCGAATTAAAGCGGAAACTCATTTAATCAGATGAGGATTTACATATATGAGTAAACATGCGATGCTGAGCGCCGGTCGTCCCAGCGCCGAGAAGAAAAAGGCCGCTACGCTCGCCAGCCTGGCTGACGAGGCTGGCACGAAACGAGTCAATTTCCAGCTCTCCGCCGAGCTGCACACGAAGTTGAAAATCTATGCGGTCCGGCAGGGTAAGACGATCACCGATCTCTTGACGGAATACGTTGAGCGATTGCCTGAGTAAATGAGTAAAAACTCTTTGCGTTCTACCGGCAGAAGGAAAGGTCGGCGCAGTGACGGAGATTGCTGGTCGCGGTGGGCTGGCCGGAAATCAGTCCAGACAACCCAAGACCATAACCGGCAGGGTTTCCAGAGCCCTCACTCCGGCTCCCCGGGACGGCAAGCTGCTGGAGGCGGCGACCGAGATTTACGGCAGCCCGCCAAGCGGCGACGACATGGCCTTTACGCACGCCGTGTTCTGCCAGGTGGGCTTGCCCCGTTCCAGGGTCGAGGGACGCGAGTTCATGCGCCAGTCCGGACCGGCCTGGGTGAATGTACAGGCCGGCTACCTGGACGAGGGCAACGGGCCGGTCCAGCAACCCATCCCATACGGCCCGTTGCCGCGGCTTGCCTTGGCCCACCTGTCCACGCACGCGGTGCGACACAAGACACGGGACATCCCCATCGGCGACAGTGCCGCGCAGTTTCTCGAGTTGATGGGCATGGACACGCAAGGGGCACGGTACGCAACCCTGCGGCGACAGATGCACGCCTTGGCTGCCTGTCGCCTGCAGCTCGGTTACAGGGGCCGCACCTTCAACGGCCAGGCGGTCGAACAATTTGACGCCTGGATGACGAACAGAAACACCAGACAACGGTCCCTATGGCCCGGGCTGATCGTCTTGACCGAACACTTCTACAGTTCGCTCCTGAAAGGGGCCGTGCCACTCGACTTGCGGGCCTTGCAGGTGCTCAAAGGATCGTCCCTGGCCCTGGACGTGTACGCCTGGCTTGCCTACCGGCTATACCGCATCGAGGGCAAAGGGGCGACGGTTCACTGGTCGTCGTTACGGGAGCAGTTCGCCCAGGAATACACCGGCAAGGACGCGGACAGAAACTTCAAGCGGTCGTTCCTGCCACAACTCCGCAAGGTCCTGGCGGTCTATCCACAAGCGAAGGTCAAATCCGTTCGCGGCGGTTTGCTGCTTCTGGGTTCCCCGCCACCGATTTCGCATTAACTTCCTCTCACAACATCCCTGGGAAAAACAGGGCGGAAATCGTCCGGGGGGGCCTGTGGAAAACTCTGTGATGCCGGGAAGTTTTCCACGTTAAATCGCCCCCCCCTTTTCTCGTTAAATCACCCCCCCTTTTCTCGTTAAATCGCCCCCCTTTTCTCGTTAAATCACCCCCCCTTTTCTCGTTAAATCGCCCCCCTTTTTCTCGTTAAATCACCCCCCCCTAAATCCTGTAATTATCCTGTAAAGTAATATTTGCTAGTAATAGGAGCAGGCAAACCTGTGGAAAACTCAAAACCAGTTCCTGATCCGGCATCTCAAAAAACCGTCGATCCATCGGCATTCGACATCGAAGACGTATGAGCCGGTCGCTTCGCTCCCTGGTTCCGCACACTTCACTTCACGTCGCCGACACAAAAACCACGTGTCGGCTCCGTTCCGTTCAGCGGCGGCTGTAGACGGAAATGCGAAAACCAGGGATCAATCCCAAAGAGTGAAGGAACGCATTCGCCTCTCGCGTCATAAACGGGCGCGAAGCGAGTGGAAGCACCTTTTCCCTCCACCGTTGGCATGCAGCGGGCAGGCGTGCGCAGTGCAGGACATCCGCATGCTGCGTAACGACGTGGCTGCACCTACTCGCCCTCTGCTTTTCGTTTCGCCCCGAAAGCGCCGGTGAAATTATCGGTATCAAAGACGCCGTAAGCCTCGCTGTTATCCACGCCGTAGAAATTCCCCTCCAGGTAGTCATGGCCAGCGGCCCCGGACACGAAACGGCCGTCGACCAGAGACATGTCCGTCCAGCCGGGTTTGCCGATCGGATTTCCGGCAACCTCGATCCCGACGTTGACGGTGGGCTGTGACAAGTCCGGAATCGTCAGGATTGCAAGTCCCTCTTGACGCCTGAAGGTGCGGACGGCGACAACTTCGGCAATGCCGGCCCAGGTTGCGCTTCCGGGACCGCGGGGATTCGTGCCGGAAACGTCGCCGAGCGCGAAGGGGATGACCACCTTCATGTCACCGCTGAACGGGATGAGGTCGCTGGCTCGGCCGGAGAAGGGACCGTCCGCAAGGGCCAGGCCCGCCGCGCCGTGCTCTCCCCAAAACCCGTAGCCCAAGGCCTCCGGAATGTCGGTGACCGTGATGTCAGGAAGCAGCACCTGAATGTCTGCGGCGTCAATGCCCGAGGCATCCAGCTTTCCCTTGACAAACACGGTGTCGAATCCATCCTCCCGTGACTGGAGATTGGCTTCGCTTACAGGGAGGTCGATGTTGGGATCAATGAGGTCCGTCAGGTTGACGGCTTCCAGGTCAAGGGTTACGCCGGCGCCGACGCACGTCACCCCGCTGCAGGCGACCGGAAAGCTCTCCGTGACCGTTGTAAAAATGGTTGACTTTAGTCACAGACTGCTGCCAAACCATTTCCAAAGACGCGGGTGTAGCCGCGCCGCCGCCCCAACTGTGCAAGGCGACTCCGTCCGGGAATCGCGCCCGGAAACACCGAACGGGTCCCCACCCAGGCTATCCCCGCGAGCCACAGCCCGAACGAACGCCTGAATCGGATTGGGGCCGTCTCTCGACTTCCCCAGCCGGTGATGCGCTGCAAGCGCCGGTCTCAGCTGCCCCGAGATCGCACCCCAGTACGTCCATACGTGCTTCACGCGCTTCCTCACGGGTACGCGGAAGGCGACACGGCCGCCATTGCCGACAGGGGCTACCCACCGGCGCGGAATGCGCTCGGAACAGCCAAGCAACCTGCGGGCCAGCACCAGGGCCGATGCCTGGTGAACGCTGAGCCCATATCTCTCCATGAATTTCACCCGACCAACGACTGAACTGAAAGCCGGGTTGACCCGGTGAATACCAACACCCTCACGGTGACACCGAGAAAGCAAGCAAGCCTGTGTCTTGCCATAACCGAAACTCGACAGCATCCGGGCATACTTGCGCGACTCGCCTTCGAGCCTTGACTTCTTGTTGCGGAAGTCCAACCGCTCCATCACGATGGGCTTGCCAACCCCTTTGGCGTAATCAACGATACGGGCAACGGCATCACCGATGAGAGCCTCGGCCTGATGCCTGGACTTGCCACAAGTGACCAGCGGCACACTGAACGCATGAACATAGTTTCCCGACGCATCGGTCTCGGCAACCGCCAGGTGATCGGCGTTCAGATCAACGCCAATGGCGCCACGTTTACGATCTGTCGCCACCGGGACATCCACGGTCTCCGTCGTAACGAATACCCGCCAGCCTTTGGCGTCGCGTTTGAACCGGTAGCTGATGGCCTGACCCAGATCGGTCACTCGTGCCGCCTTCTCGCCACGTTCACGACGGTAAGCGGCGTACTCAGCATTGCTCTCAAGAGCCGCCAGCACCTGCTCGTGTCCATAGGCAAACCGTACGCCTTCGATGGTGACATACTTGCCGTGCTCACCGGCTAGGCTGTCCGGCATGCGAAGACGAAGCGTCAGTGACCCATCGTCCGCGACGGCAGCCACGCACAACTGGCAGCCGGCTGTCTCGTCCCGGCTCCCCAGCACGAAGAACTCACCCGTGCGAGAGCTACGCCAGTCCTCCAGCCACTCGTCATGGCTGGCGTAACCGTTTTCCCCAAGATGATGCTGCTTGTGCCAAAGCGCCTTCGACCCGAAGCAAAGACGAACCAGGCCCGCCTTCGACTCAGCTTCCAGTTCCATCCGCTGGTGTTCCAGGCCCGCCAGCCTGCGGCGCTTGTGGTGTGCCTGGTCCAGACGCCCACGCTTCTTCGCCTTCGCAATCTGCTTTTTTGCACGGGCAATACGCCGAAGGAGGTCGTCAAGGCGCAGCTTCTGACTCTCCCGGACAGAGGCAACCTTGCCTTCCAGCGACACCCGAACCGCATTAAACATGCGTGCCGGGATGCCGTAGCGCTCCAGGTACTCGCTCTTCAGCGAGGGCGCAGAATGACCCCCTGCCATATCTGCAAACAACTTGCGCTGCACACGCCCGTATAGCTCTCCGTACGCATCAAGCACTGCATCCCCGGCGGCACGACCGAGGTCAGCGTACGCCGCAATCCGAGTCTGGTAGGTGGCGATCATCCCGCCTCCCTCGCCGCCGCAACCGCACGCTCGGCACGACGCCGCGCCGAACGCCTGCCGTAGAGCCTCGCACAAAGCGACGTCATCACCTCGGTCACGTCCCGCACCAGGTCGTCTTCAACTTCCTCGTCTTCCATGACGACCACGCGCGCGCCCCGGCCGGTCAGAGCGGCTTCCACGTACTCGAAGCCGAAGCGACACAGGCGCTCACGGTGTTCCACGATGATCGTGCTCACCGCATGGTCGCCCAGCAGCTTTCGGAGACCCCGGCGGTTACCGTTCAGACCAGACCCGACCTCCTTGACGACTTCACTCGGCAGATACCCTTCCTTCGTCGCCCATTCGGTGATGCGCCCTACCTGGCGGTCCAGGTCCTCTTTCTGGTCTGCGGACGAAACCCGCGCGTAGACCACGCACCGACCTAACTGCTCCGGCGGCACAATGACGTAGTAGCGCCCGTTGGGCAGTTGCTCGATCTGAAGTCCGGCCGGCAGCTTACCTGTATGGTGCAGCCTCGACGTCGTCGCCTTGTCAAACCCGTACAGACGGCCCCATGCCGTCAAGCCTATGCGTTTGCTGGTAACATCCATAATTGACTATTATAGACTTAACTGGCAGCAGTTACCAACCCCTACATCCAGGACGGAATAACTCACGTGGACGCTGGGCATGAGCAGGACCTCGGCGCGTTCCACAATTCCCCTGAGCCGCATCACGCTCGGGTCTGACGCCAACTGCATGACCTCATCCTCCGGCATCGCAACATCATTGCCGCCGCCTTCTCCGCCACAAGCAGTCCTTTCATGATGGCCCCCTTATCTGTTAGACAACGCTGCGGTGTGCGCACGGCGCCAGGGAGCGTCGCACGCAAGCCGCGTCCGGGAATGACCGCACACGGAAAAGCCCTGCACCAGGATCGTGAACCTTGGGCAGGGCTTGGTTAGGCAACGGGTGATGGGACGCGGGCATCCACCCGGGCAGGTCGGTCAGGACGGACCCAAGCGCACGGCATCACATCCCCAACATCCTCTTGAACGACTCATCCGCGATTGCTCCTCGGCATGTAGTGGACGCGGCTGGCATCGTCAATGCGCTTCCACGACCTGGGGTGATGATGATGCGGCATTGTCTTGCCGATCAGGACGAACGCCACAGACACGGCCAACGCAAATGCTGCAACCTCGATCATGGCTGCCTCCTTCCATTTGCACGTGACGAACGTTGATGACTTGAACCCTTCCGTTACCGGAAATTTACCCCGTGGCAAGGCCGGCGTCACGCCTTTTTTTGGCAGCAGCGTCGGCGCTGGCGGCCCCGGCTTTCAGCCGCGGTTTTGGCGCTCGAAAGCCGGGACGATCAGGGGTGGTGACGACTCCGCCGCTTGAAAGCGGCGGCTTCTGGAGCAACGCATGCCCTTACATCAGGCTACGTTAGCGCTCGCAAGGCTCCGTTCGAGCCGTAGGATCAACTGTGCGGACACCACATCGCGCGGGGCAACAAGGCCGCACTCAGGACAGCGATGCACCCGGACGGCCAGTCCTGAGCGGAGTCGAAGGGCTGCGGACTTCGCAGCCGCACAGGCAATGCTGGCTCGTCCCGGCCGGGTTCACTTCCACCACTCGTCGCCCAGCCTCTGCCGCTTTGACGATGAGTTTTTCCAGAAAGGAACGCCACGCCGCATCGTGTATCGACTTGGCAAGCATGCCTTTGGCCATGCCGCCGATGTTGAGCTTTTCAACGGCAATAAGTTGGTAGCCGTCAACGATCTGTCGAGACAACTTATGCACGAAATCAGCCCGTTGATTGGCGATATGCTCGTGAACGCGCTGCAGCTCCCATACGGCCTTGCGGCGGCCGTTCGACCCCTTGACGCGGCGTGCCACCTTGCGCTGCGCCCGTCGCAAGCGCTTCTGAGCGTTCCTGTACCAGCGGGGGTTGGGTGTCAGGTCGCCCGTGCTGAGCGCAGCGAAGTGATCCAGGCCAACGTCGATTCCGACCTCCCCTTCCATAGTTGGCAGCGGCTCGGGGTCGTATTCGACGCTGAAGCAGACGTGCCAGCGCCCGCCGCGGCGACGCACGGTCGCGGTCTTGATCTTGCCAGCGATCTGGCGGTGCCACTTGACGCGGACTTCGCCGACACCTTGCAGGTAGAGCTTGCCATTGTCGCGGATGCGGCAGCCGTCGCCATAGGACGGAAACGTGAGGGAGTCGTAGCGGTCCCGCGACTTGAAGCGCGGAAAGCCGGGCTTGCCGCCGGACTTCACCCGTCGGAAGAATGCCTGGAACGCCTTGTCGAGGCGCCGCAGAACGTCCTGGCAGGCGCTGAAGTTGGCGGGTGTCGGGGCGCCGCTGGCGCGCAGGTCCTTGAGGTCGCCAGCCTGGGCGTTGTAGTTGAGCGAGACGTGGCGGCGCTGCCAGGCGAACCGGCGTTGCTGCAGGGCGGCGTTGTAAAGCCTTTGTGCCGCCGTAAGCTCGCGGTCCAGGGCCTCGGTCTGCTTGCGAGTGGGGTAGAGCCGGAACTTGAACGCTTTGCGCATCTACTTGCCTCGGCCTTTCTTCTGGCCCTCGATGTAGCGACGCACCGTGGCGTCGGAGACGTGCCCGACGCTGCCCATGTAGTAGGAACGGCTCCAAAGGGTCGGCATGCGGCTGACAAGGTGGGGGAACTCCTGGCGCAACATGCGGGACGTCCATCCCTTGAACTGGTTGACGATATGCGCAGGCGCCAACGTGGGCGGCATGTCCACGAACAGGTGCACGTGGTCCGGCATGACCTCCATCGCCCGGATGATGCCTTCCATCTCGTCGGCCTTTTCGCTGAGCAGTGCCTTGAGCCTTTCGGCAACAGCCCCGACCAATACGGGCAGTCGGTATTTGGGGCACCAGACGACGTGATACTTGAGCGCGAAGACGGCACCGGCGTTTTTGCGGAAGCGTTGATCAACCATGCAGCCAGTATAGCCGACATGGTATTTAATTGGCAAGAAAATAACTCAAGGCATGTTGCCAAAAGCGGCATCGAGTCGCTTCCGACAACCTCCTATCCCCCTCCTGATCCTTCGACTCGGCTCAGGATTGTCGAAGGACGCCTGAAGGCGGCAGTCCCCCGGAGGGACTTATGGGGCGGTCCAGGCGGGTGGTGAGGCGGTGCCTCATGGCGCCTGCCGGATCAGGGGCGTTTGCGCGCGGCTCGCGCGCCACCGGCGAACGGGCGCAAAAAAACCCCGCACAAGGGCGACGAACCCGGTGCAGGGCTTCTACCTCGTGAAGACCCTATTCGCCCTCCGCATCCGCCCGCGCCTTCTCCCATTTCGCTCCTTGCTCCGTCTCCCAGATCTCCAGGCCCTTCACCAGCAGCACGCGGCACAGGTGCGACAGCGAGATGCGCCTGTTCCATGCGATGTCCCGCAGTTGCTCGTGCAGCTCGATCGGCAGCGAGATGTTCATTTGGGAGTTGGCGCGCCGCCCCAGCATGCGGCTGTTGCGCCGGTGCAGGTCGGTAAAGTCCATGTCGTCCATCGGGGTCGCTCCTGTTGTGGGGATTTCTGATTTTTCAATCCACAATCAAAAATCCGCAATCAAAAATCCACTGCCTGAAGGCTGAAAAAAATAGATGACCATTGTTGACGAATATAAGTATGTCAAGTTATGTTGTCAAACAAGTTCGATCTCCAGGAAACCTGGGTGGCCAGAGAAGTCGACGGCGGCAAGGCGGAGGATGTCAACTTTGACGATGCGGCGTGTCCGCAGTAGCAGGTTCCTCAAGAGAAGGATCATTTGATCATGCGGAACCGGACCTGCCTGTTTCTGATCGTTATCGTTTGCGTGGCGGTGGCGGGTTGCTCAGGCCGTGGTCGTGACAACGCGCCCGGCTTGCAGCGGCAACGGGGTGTTGACGGGACCGTAGGAGATGAGGCGGTTCCCGCTCTTACGGCCTATGTTACAGCCGATCGGTTGAACGTCCGGCTTGCGCCCAGTCTCTCCGCAAAGGTCGTTAGCGTATTGGACCGCGGGCAAAGAGTGGACGTTCTGGGGGTGCACGGCGGATGGTCTCGTATTTCTCGATACTACGGCGGGTTGGTTGAAGGAACGTCACGCCGGGTGGCCCGCTGGGTGGCGTCTGCCTATCTGTCTGATACGAGACCCGCAGGCACGCCCGTGCGTGTCAGCTCTTACAGCCCGGCCCTGGTCAGGGCGATAGACAAATCGGACGACGCCCACAAGTACAGATCAAGGTTTCTGGTAGCGGCGTGGACGCTTATTTCGCGGCAACGGTGCACCATCGCGGACTTCGAGCGCCTGGGCGGATGGGCGCGTTCAACCGCACGTGGCAGGGCGGTCTACGTTACATATTGCGGGGGTCTGCATGAGGACAACCGGATTTACCTGGATGTGATCAGCGGAAAGACGTTCCGTCCTGGAACCGGCGCTGCGACACGGAAACCGCACGGATAAGCGCAACCTGTCCGTCCGCCTCGACCGTACGAGTGCCACTCAGCACAGATAAGAAAGTGCAACGCTCGGCGCGTTGTCCTGGGTGTACCGCACCACTATGCGAGGGCTTCTCCAGCGCCCCTGGTTCATGGTCACTTCCACCGGCGCCCCGTTGCTCGCCATGCACCGCGCCATGCCGCCGCCAGGCTCTGGCGGCTGAGCCTGTCGAAGCCTGATCCTGATCGTTCCTGAGGTTGTCGAAGAACGAGGGGGTGCCGCAGTGGTGAAAATTTCTGGTATCTGGTATAGGGTCGTAATGTACTGATTTCAACTGTATACGAGCTGTATAAGCCATTAGATACGGAGAGACTCGCCATGAAGAAGGTGACCATGAACTTTACGGATAGGGACATCCGTAACACCGACATTCTCACCACTCGACTGAACCTGAGGAACAAGGCCTCAACCGTGAGCAACGCATTGGCGATCACCGAGAGCATTACCAGAAAGATTGAAGGTGGAGCTGAATTGCTCATTAGAAACAAAAACGGATCGGTGGAGTCGGTCATTATCGCAGGTCTAGGGGGCGTCGGTAAGTAATGGTGACCAACGCAGGATCCCCTGGCGCAGACGGTTGGGAATCGGGCGACCTTGGATCACCGGACCCGGACGAACTTATAGAACCACAATATCCCGCCCATCACGGAGATCGACTTTTCTACCGCCTCATTTGCCATCGGGGCCTTGGCCAGTGTGTTGACGGTTACTCGCCGCTGATTCTGGCGCTCTAGCCAGCTTCCGAGTCGTTATCACCTCCTTTGCCGCCAGGCTGTACGGCAAGCGCCGCAAGAAGTCCGCCGAGCACAGTCGAAGGATGCGCCGCGCCTGCCGCGTCTACCTGGACGACCTCAATGCGGGCAAGGCCGCCGTGCTCAGGGCGTTCCTGCACCGCTGCCGCGACATGGCGTAGTACGCTGCCGATATGTTTTGGCAGCGCCGGGATGTCAGTGCCCCTGGTTCATGGTCACTTCCACCGGCGCCCCGTTGCTCGCCTTGCGCTTCGCAGCCAGCGCTTTGCGAGCGGACGTCGTGTACCCGAACGTTGGACAGGACACGTGAAATGATGAAGCCAACCGATTCTAGCGAGGCCGCAGACTCGGCGGTTGACGCCGCCGAGACGGCGTATCCGGCAGGCGAGCAGCCCACCGTGACCGCCTACAAGGCAGACAAGGCAGGGTACAAACACTGGGAGATACGTCGCATTACCTATCCCGGCGGCACGCCCGACTACCATGAGCACCGCGACCGGCAGGCACAAGGCGACTGGATGGGCGGGTTGCCTGAAGGGCTGATAAAAGCGCACCTGGTGCCGATGGAGACCGGGCAGGACCCGGCCACGCACCCGACCGTCAGCCTTGAAACCGCCTGCACCGCGCCGGAAATCCTGGAGGCCGTTGCGCGATTTATCCAGCCCACCTGTTCGCCCGAGATGATCCCGGACATGGAGACCTTGGCGACCTGGGTCACCAACGACTGCCCGAGTGACGCGCGCGCGGCAGCCGACACGCTTCTCATGGCGACGTGGGGACGCCGCGCCGCATGGCTCGTCAGCGGCAACGGAGAGCCCGATTCGCCGCCCCGCCGGTTGATGGCCTATGTGGACAAGATGGTTACAGGCGACGGCGCGCCCGACAACGTGGCAATGGTCAACCTGGAAACCGTGCATTCTGTCTGGCTGCGCGGCGGTGAAGACCAACCGATCCATCCGTTGACCCCGCTGGTCATCATGTGGCAGCAGAGACCCGAGGCCCTCAGACCCGAGACGAAACAAGCCCGCATTATGCCCAAGGGCCTTCTCGATGCGGCGCCTTCCGCCATCTACGTCGATGAACCGTTGCATGACCCGTCGTTTCTACCGATGACGGGGTACGTCGAGAAACCGGAATCGTCGCAGTTGGCCCTGCTTCCGACGACAGACGCGACAAGTGACCTGCCCCCGGTGACGCCCCTTGTCCTGGCGGGCGCGGCCGGCTTCGGTGCCCTGACGCTCGGACGCGGGGCACGGCTCGACAAGCGAATCCTGATTTATTCGCTGCTCTCCATGCCGCTTGAGCAGAGACGACCCGGCGGCCGCTACGAGTGGCGTCCGACACTGCGCGATCTGATCGAGCTGCTATGGACCAAAGACGCCTGGCGGCCCAACAAGCATGCGAGGGCGCTGGAGGCCGCCTTCGATGCCGTCACCCTGGCGAAAATCCGCCTTCCCGACGGGCGAACCTGGCGGCCCGTCGTTGCTCGCGGCATGCCGAATCCCTATGACCTGGACAGCCGCGCGGTGATCCAGTTGGAGGTGCCCGACCTGTCCGACCGCGGGCCGTCCCTGGACTTTCCCGGCCTGGTGGCCGACGGCAGGATTAGCGACCCGGCCTTCGACTTGTGGCTGTCGCTGGCCTACCTCTGGGACGCCGCCAAGGCGCGCAACGGCGGCTTCCGCGTCTACGCCACCCGCCCGAAAGCCCGGCGCGACGCGCAAGGCTACCTGGTCGATGCCAAAGGCAACCTGATCTTCGGCCATCCGGACAACCCGTTCATGAAGGCCGGCAAGCTGTCATGGAAGCCCGGCAACGCGCCGCAACGCGACTGGCGTCACCCGCAAGCGGTACTGGAAGGGGAGGAGCGCCACCCGCAAGCCGACAAGGTCCCGGCCCTGCCTCCCGAGGCGCGCCGGCAGCTGGCTTACGGCCTCAAGGAGCAGCCCGACAAGGCAAACCACGCCCGCGAACGCAACAAGGCCAACGAGCTGCTTCAGCGCCTGGAAGCCGCCGGCCGCGTCGTCATCGAACGCGACGACAAGCTGTGGCGCATCCTGGAACCGAATCCCAGAGCCGGGCCGCCTGTCCCGTAAGCTGGTTGAACCGCCTTGTGGAAAACTGCTGCGCCGATCGATCTACCCTGACAACTTTATCGGTCTACCCTGACAACCTCACCGGTCTACCCTGACAACTTTACCGGTCTACCCTGGCAACTTTGCGCCCGGAAACCTGCGTAGATACTAGACGAAATTTTCTGGAACAGGGGCGAACAGGAGGAACAGGTGCGACAGCGTGCTGTTCCTGTTCGCTGTTGGCCGTTCGCTTCGCTTGCGCGGCGCCCCTGGCGCCGCTTCGCTCACGGCCAACAAAAGCAGCTTCGATCTTCGTGATAAGTCATCCATCCTTTGGAGGCTCTGCTTGAGGGACTTGGCGCGGTGGCGACCCGGCGACGCCGGACTCGTCACGACCGGCGCAAGGCGGCAACGCCGTGAGCGGCGCGGCACTGGCCTGTTGCGTAGCGGGTTGTCGAAAGCGGGGGAGGAATGATGCGGGTTGCACGTCGGTGGGCGGTTGCGGCGCAATACGCTGCCGGCAAATCCGAAAAATTCTGTTTGCGAGAAGAAGGGCGGGAAAGACGTTTTTTCAAGACGACGACGGTTCAAATGCCCACAAGCGCTAGTACCGCATCGTCGGCGACGCCGACGTTTCCACCTCGACGTCCTCCTGCTCCCGTCGCCGCTCCAGGCCCTCCTGCAGCAGGTCACGGCACAGGTGCGACAGCGGCATGCGGTTCGCCCACGCGATTTCCCGCAGCTCCTCGTGCAGCTCGATGGGCAGTGAAATGTTCATGGCCGAGTTCATGACTCGCCCGGTGCGGTTGGCCATACCCCTGGTGCGGCGTTCCATTTGTGGCCTCCTGCCGACGCATGATGCGTGTGATGGGTAGAAGCAAAAATTGTGCGTGTGTGTGTTGACAAAATCTAGTGCCTTGTTGTAGCGTTGTCAACAGTGACCTTTGCTGGTCACGATCGCGATGAGCGCTCTGGTGGTTCCAAGCTAGGTCCGGGTGCCGGGCCAGCGAGGTTCCAACCAGCCGGTCGCCGCAGTCCTGAGCTTCCTGAGTCCTCATCCTGAGCTTGTCGAAGGACGAAGGACGAAGGACGTAAAGGACGGTGGCGGTCGGTGCTTGCTGGAACGGCGCCTACCCCCTCAATGGTTGGAACGGGGGGCTATGGAACCGCAGAGTGGTCGTTGCATGGGTTGCCTACCTAACTTGGAATCAGGAAGGAGTGCTCTGAATGACACGACAAACATTATCCAGATGGGCGCTTTTGGTTGGTGCGCTTGTTCTCACGATGGTGTTGGCCGGTTGCGGCGGCGACGACGGCGTGAGCCCGTCGACGCACCAGGAGGCCCTGGACAGGGCGGCGGCTGAAGAAGCGGCCCGTCTGGCGGCTGAGGAAGCGGCCCGACTGGCGGCCGAAGAGGCTGCGGCTGAAGAGGCTGCCCGCCTGGCGGCTGAAGAAGCGGCCCGCATAGCGGCCGAAGAGGCAGCGGCTGAAGAGGCTGCCCGCCTGGCGGCTGAGGAAGCGGCCCGTCTGGCGGCTGAGGAAGCGGCCCGTGAGGCGGCTGCCGCGGCAGAAGCCGAGCGGCAACGGCAGGAAGCGGAAGCGGCTCGCCTGGCGGCTGAGGAAGCGGCCCGTGAGAAGGCTGCCGAAGAGGCCGCAGCCGCGGCGCGAACGGCAGCGATCAACGAGGCTGAGATGGCCCTTGCCACCGCCCAAGGGGTGTTGATGGGCCTGGCTGACGACGCCACCTACGAAGCGAAGCGCGACGCCCACCGCGGGATCGAAGCGGCGGCGACCGCCTTGCGCAACGTGCTGGCGATGAACGGCGGCACGGATGCGCAGCAGGATGAAGCGTTCGCGACCGCCCTGGAGGCGGGGCGCCAGGCGACGGCGCTGCAGCAGATGATCAACGATGCGGCCACCGCCATGACCGAGGCGCAGACGGAGGCCATCAACACCGCGCAGACGGGCCTTGACGACGCTGCTGCGGCGTTGGCGGAGTTGGCCGAAGACGCCTCCGACGAAGCGATGCGCGACGCCCAGCGCGCCGTTCAGCATGCCGCCGACGCTCTGGTTACGGCGCTGACGGAGAACGAGGGCACGGCCGAGCAGATCGCCGCCGCCGAGGCGCAGCGGGATTCCGCCAAGACGACGGCGGACGGTCTGGACACGATGATCACTGAGGCGGCCGAGGCCGCAGCCGCGGCCCAGATGCTCGCCGACCAGCGCCAGGCCATCGCGGATGCGATTGCCGCCGCTCAGATGGCGGTCAGCGCCGTGAGCAACGCTTCCACCGATGAGGAGATTGCTGCCGCCGGTGTCGAGATTGCGAAAGTGACGACCGCGATCGCCGCCGCAAGCGACGTTCCGGCGTCGGAGAAGACCGCCAACAGCGCAACGGTAAGCGCCCTGACGGCCCAGCTCGAGAGTGCCAAGGCCAGCCGCATGGCGGCGATGGAGGCGGCCGCCCAGGCGCAGCGGATGGCGAATATCGAGGCCGCTGAGATGGTCCTCGAGACCGCGCAGGCGGCGTTGATGGCGTTGGGTGACGACGCCACCGACGAGCAGAAGCTCGCGGCCCAGGCCGCGATCGCAGACGCGGCGACCGAGTTGCGCAACGTGCTGGCGATGAACGGCGGCACGGATGCGCAGCGGGACGCAGCGTTCGAGATCGCCCTGGAAGCGAGGAACGCGGCGGCGACGCTGCGCGCGACGATCGCCGCGCGCGCCGCGGCCGCCGAAGCGGCTCGCATGGCGGCCATCAACACGGCGCAGACGGCCCTCACCGAGGCCGAAGCGGCGTTGATGGCGCTGGCTGACGACGCCACCGACGAAGCGAAACGCGACGCCCACCGGGCTATCCAGCAGGCAGCCGCCGCTTTGATCACGGCGCTGATGAACAACGAGGGCACGGCCGAGCAGATCGCGGCCGCCACCGCGAAGCGGGATTCCGCCATGACAATGGCGGACAATCTGCAAGCGATGATCACCGAAGCGGCCGATGCCGCTGCTGCGGCCCAGATGCTTGCCGACCAGCGTCAGGCCGTCGCGGACGCGATTGCCGCCGCGAGTACCGCGATTGCCGCGGTGATGGACGATTCCAGTGACGAGGTTGTCAGCGCCGCTGACGCTGCGATTGCTGCCGCCACGGCCGCCATCGCCGCTGCCACCGACCTGCCGGCAACCGAGACGGCCGCCAACACCGGAACGGTAACCGTGCTGATGTCCCGGCTTGCCACCGCCAAGGCCAGCCGCATGGCGGCGATGGACGCGGCCGTCGAGGCGGAGCGCATGGCGCATATCGACGCCGCGCGGCAAGCGCTCACCAAGCAAGAGACGGCGTTGATGGCGCTGGGTGATGACGCCACCGACGAAGCGATGCGCGACGCCTACCGCATGGTCGAAGCGGCGGCGACCGCCTTGCGCGACGCCCTGCGGATGTACGGCGGTTCCAGCGCCGACATTGATGCGGCGACCCTGAAGGCCCAGACGGCGAAGATCGCGGCAGACAATCTGACCGTGAAGATCACCGCCGCGGCCAATGCCGCCGAAGAGCGCCGGATGATGGCCATCAACGATGCGGAAACGGCGCTCTCCGGGGCCGAAGACGCGTTGACGGCGTTGGGTGACGACGCCACCGACGAAGCGAAGCGCGACGCCCTGCGCGCCGTTGAAATGGCAGCGGCCAACTTGGTCCAGGTGCTGACGGAGCACGGCGGCACGGCCGAGCAGATCGCGGATGTCACCGCCATGCAGGAGGACGCCAAGATGGCGGCGGACGAGCTGCACGCGGCGATCACCGCCGCGCAGGAAGAGGCCGACCAGCGCCAGATGGTCGTTGACCAGCGTAACGCCATCACGACGGCGATTCAGACCGCCATGGACGCCGTCGGCATGGTGGACAATGACGCCTCTGATGCGCAGGTCATGGCTGCGGATACGGCGATTGCAGCCGCCAGGACGGCCATCGCGGCCGCCGACGCTCTTTCCGATGCGGAGAAGGCAGCGCATACCTCGGCGGTCAACGCGCACGCCACCGTTCTCGCTGCCGCCAAGAACAGCCGCCAGATGGCGATGACCGCGGCGGCGGAAATGCAGCGGATGGAAAACATCAACACCGCCAAAGCTGTGCTCGACGCGGCCAAGATGGCGCTGATGGATCTGGATGAGGACGCCAGCGACGAGGACAAGCTGGTTGCGCAGCGCCAGATCGAAAACGCGGCGAACGCTTACCGCGACGTGCTGAGAGAGAACGGCGGCACGACCGAGCAGGTCAATTACGCCATCGAGGCCAGCGTGCGGGCGAGGATTGCCGCGGATGCGCTGGATGCGGAGATCACCCGCAAGGCCAATGCGCTGGCAGAGGCTCGGGAGAATGCCATCAACGGCGCGCAGGATATGGTGGACGACGCGCAGGATATGGTGGATGCGTTGACGGACGCCTCGACCGCCCAGGAGAAGCACGATGCCTACGTGGCGCTCCGGGATGCGTACGCCAATCTGAAAATGGTTCTGATGGACAACGACGGCTCGCAGGATGCTATCGATGCTGCCGAGTCGAGTCGGGAGATGGCCGCAGAGCATGTCGATCCTGCGCTGGAGCAGGTTGAGACCAGCCAGCAGATGATGGCCATCACGGACGCCATCAAGGCGGCGCAAGACGCCGTGGCAAAGGTGAAGGACGACTCGGAAGAGAGTGTCGTCACGGCCGCTGAGGAGGCTATTGAGGACCTCGAGGACGCCATCGACGATGCAACCCGCTTGTCGGATGCCGTGAAGAACGCGCACAGGGGAACCGCCACCGCGCTCGAGGGTCAGCTTGCCGCCCGCAAGACGAGCCGTACGACGGCGATGGCCGCTGCCGATAAGACCATGAATGAGGCCAACGCCGCGGATGCGGCGAAGCTGTATGCGGGGATCAGTGAGCCTACTGGTGATGTTACCAGCCCCGCCGCCGATGATCGAGCTGCCGCTTACAACGATGCTGGTACCGCCATCTTGGTATCGGCAGTCCTTACTGGCGAGACCGCGCCCGCTACCGCCGTCACCCTGTCGGAAGACAAGAAGACGATGGTCCCCGCCAACCATGGGTGGAGAGGCAAGCGGTACGCTGACCCCGCTGGCGGCGAGATGTATGAGGCGATGGTCTACTCGAATATCGAAGCCTCGACCCCGGGGAAGAAGTTCGGGCACGCTGGGGCCGCAAACAACGAGTTCGAGTATTCGTTGACGGACGGAGCGCTCACCATCACAACGGCTACCGATACGGATAACCAGGAGCGAGTCGCCAGTTCGATGTTCGACCAGTCTGCTGGCGTTAAGAGCTTCAAGAAGCCGGCGAACAGCGTCGCCGTGATGATTACCGGCATGTACCACGGCGTGTCCGGCACCTACAGTTGCACGCCTACCGGCGACACCATATGCGCCTCCCAGGTAGCCGCTGATGGCTTCCTGCTTGGCAGCGTGGCTTCGGCGGTTGACAGTACATTTACAGCCAGTGATACCATTTGGACCTTCAAGCCCACCGACCCGAACGCCCGGGTGATGAGTTCACCGGACGCCGACTATGAGTCCTACGGCTGGTGGATCCGCAAGTCTGCAAACGGCCAGACGTTCACCGCAAGCGTATTCACGGACGATGTGGGCACCGTTGCCGCTGCCGTTGGTCTCAATGCCTTGAATGGAACGGCGACCTACACGGGCGGCGCTGCCGGCAAGTACGCGCTCAGCAGTAATACGGGCGGCACGAACGACGCCGGTCATTTCACCGCCAGGGCAACGCTCGAAGCCGACTTCACCAACAATACCGACGCTGCCGCCATCACCGGCACCATCGACCAGTTCGTGGGCGCGGACGGCAAATCTCGGCCTTCTTGGTCCGTCGAGTTGAATGGGTCCCCCATTGCTGACACCGGTGGGATCGGTGATTCGACGGATGGAACGGTCTGGACCATCGACGGAAATAAGGCCGCCGCCGACGGCAATTGGACCGGAAGTCTCCGGAACAACGGCGACGACGGTGTACCGAAGGTCGGGACTGGCACGTTCTACTCGACGTACGGCACGTCCGGCAAGATGATCGGTGCCTTCGGCGTGACCAAGCAGTAGCTCCCAATCCCCCGCCGCCTCCCGCGGCGGGCTTCACGACCCAGACGTATGCCGGGCGCGTTCATTCCCGTGCACCTGGAACCCTCCACACGGGGTTAAAATGATCCGGCATGCCAGAGCACCTCGGCGGCCCGACGGCCTCTAGGGTGCTTCCCCGGACGGCCTGTGTCTTGCCGGCGCAGGCCGCCACCTACCTGTTGCCCGAAGCGGGCCGTGCCTTCCCGGGCGGCCCGCTTTTTTTCGTGTCGTGATGACGTGACGACCGTTAGTGGCACCGCCCGGCGGCAAAGGGGGCGGCGGCGTGTCATGGCTGGACCGCGTGCCGCCGCTTCCGCCATCCTCACCGAAAATCCTTGCGCACCTCTAAGGAGAATCACGAATGGACTTTGGGGTAAGCCTTTCCCGTAACCGCCTCGACAAGCCTGACGTCGGCTGAGCCAAGTCAGGACCCGACTGTTCAACGAATAGACATGGAGGAGTACCGCCAATGATGACCGGCTTGCACATACAGACCCCCCCCCCCCCCCCCCCCCCCCCCGTAATCGTGCTTCACGTTGCAATATCGCACTGATCTGTTTGGTCCTCGCGTTGGCCCTCGCACTCTGTGTGCCGCTGGTTGCCTGGTCGAGCGAACATGACGACGAGGTGACCGAGAGCGAAGATTCGGAGGACAGGGTGGCCGAGCTGGAGGCGCAACTGGAAGCGATGCGCAACGCGGCGGTGACGAACGCCATCGAGAAGATAGCTGATATCGGGCAGTTCCACCGCTGCGCCCTCGACACCGGATGCAATTCTGACTCGGGCGCCGATTATTCCTCCGTGTCTGTCACCCACGACGTTGGGTACAGAGACCATGGGGAACGCCTCATTCATGCCATCCCATGGCGTGGCGATGACGGGCAGGTGGAATTTGCCATCCGCATCACACCGGAGTCGGTGCAAAGGAGGGGCCTCGAGTTCTGGCCCGGGACAGACCTTCGGACAGACATCGACCGTATGGCCGGCAGCGCGACGCACGGCCCGATCGAGGACCACGGCCTTGAATCGGGGTGGCAGGGATTCGAGGCCGTGAAGACGTACGACGGCGGCGGCACGCTGACGGTCCGCTTCTTCACCGATCTGGCGGCTGCCGACGATCCGCCGGCTCCATATACCAACCAGGAGTTGGATGCCCCCGGGCAGGAAATCCTCCTGACCGACGCCCGCATCCCTTACCTTACCGGACGGGATTGGTTGTATTTCCCGATACCGGAGGACGGTCTGCAAGGAACGCTGGACGGCGTCGCGGGAACGTTTACATGCCCCGAGCACTACTGTTCTCTCACCACCTCCTGGACAGGCCCGGGATACGTTCCCTGGGCGGACTCGGCCCCCGTGCTCTTTACGCCTGATGGCGAAGGCACGGAAAGGTCCATTCGCCCGGCTCACATTGTTTCTCCCAGCGACGAGATCCCGAAGGTGAACTACCTCAGCCTTGGCAGCTGGCTGTACGTTCCGGAGGTCGGCGCCGACCCCGACGACTTCCGCTTCGGCATTTTCGCCGGCGGCGACGACGGCTTCGTGGGCGCCAACCTCCCGGGTCTTTCCGGCACCGCCAGGTACGTCGGCAAGGCCACCGGGATGCTTGCGGAGAAAGTGAATATCGACACCTTCAGCGCGGACGCGGAATTCATGGCCGACTTCGACACGACAAGCGAGTCCGGCGCTGTCGGGTCCATCAGCGGGTCGGTATCCAACTTTGTGCTGGGTAGCGGGAATCCCTCGCCCCTGAGCGAGCTGATGCTGACGGGAGACGACACGGGCAACATATGGCCGGGATGGCCGGGGACTGAATGGACTATCTCCGGTGGGTATATTGGAGGAGGTGCCCACTCCGATGACGACTACGGCTGGTACGGCGGATGGGGCGGCAAGTTCTACGGCAACGACAATGCCGACCCGACGGCCCATCCGACCTCCTTCGCCGGGGCGTTCGGCGCTACGGACGGCGACCGCCATATCGCCGGTTCTTTCGGAGCGCACAAGCAATAGACAGCGAGGCATTCTCAACCCAGGTCTGCTCGGCGTGCGGGGCATCGCCCTCAGTAGCCGGCCTCCCCCGCCTTCAGGCGGGGGAGGATGCCGCCCGGAACCCAGCGAAACGAGACCCCACGATGACGACGCGCCGAACCTTCCGCCGGGGTCTTGCCCTGGCCGTACTGCTGGCTTCCACGGCGCCCGCCCCGGCCTGGGGTGCCGACCATACGACCGATTCCCCGCCGCCGTCGACACCACGACGGATTCTTGCCAAGCTTTGCCAATTGCGTTAGAGTTACACTATGAGCACGATGAATATATCGCTTCCCGAGGCCCTGAAGTCCTTCGTGGATGACCAGGTCAACGCGCGCGGCTACAGCACGTCGAGCGAATATGTCCGCGAATTGATCCGCAAGGACCAGGACCGCCAGCACTTGCGCGGCCTGCTTCTCGAAGGTGCGGCCTCAGCGCAGGCGGTTACGGCCGATGCGGAGTACTTCGAGCGGCTGCGCCGCCAAGTGCGTGAAGCCGGTCGGCAGTGAACGGTAAACCGGTCGTCTTTCGCGAGCGGGCTCAGCGCGATGTCGATGCGGCGGTGACGTATTACCTCTCCGAGGCCGGATCGGCAGGCGCGCTGGCCTTCATTGATGCGCTCGAAGCCTGCCTCCGTCGAATCGGCGGGTATCCGGCGGCAGGCTCCTCTCGCTACGCGCACGAACTGAACCTTCCCGGCCTGCGTTTCCGGACCGTTGCAAAGTTTCCCTATGTGGTTTTCTATGTCGGTCAGCAAGCGGTAATCGATGTCTGGCGCGTCCTGCACGGCGCGCGTGACATGGCGGCCTGGATGCGCCAGCCGTGTGAGGACTGACGTGTCCAGGTGCTCCGCGGCATGTTTCTGCCTCCAGTCCGTCGCCACGTGGACCTTGCCCCGAAACGGTGGGGCGGAACCGGCCTGGGAGCGGCTGCCTGTTGTGGTTCAAAGCGACCAACGATGAAGCAGTACAGCACGTCGGGCCGCATGGTCGGGCGCCTTCGGCGTGAACAAGCAGTAACTGTAGCGGCGCACATAGACCCCAACGAAACGAGATCCCACGATGACGACGCTCCGAACCTCCCGCCGGGGTCTTGCCCTGGCCACCTTCTGTATCCTGCTGGCTTCCACGGCGCCCGCCCCGGCCTGGGGCGCCGAGCATGCGGCCGGTCCCCCGCCGCCGGCCCCCGCCGACATGGGCGGCGTGCAGGCGCTGGTCGATGCCGGCCGCTTCGAGGAAGCGATCGTCGCCCTGCGGCCGCTGCTCGCGCAGCAGCCGGTCGACGCCAACGTGCTCTTTCTCTACGGCGTGGCGTCGCTGGAAGCCGCCCAGCGGCCCGGCCGCGCCGCCGACCAGCGCGACATCCTGCTGAACGAGGCCATCGCCGCCTTCCGCGCCATGCTGGTCAACGCGCCGGGGCTGGTGCGGGTGCGCCTGGAGCTCGCCCGCGCCTTCTTCCTCAAGGGCCGCGACGGCCTGGCGCGGCGCCATTTCGAGGCCGTGCTGGCCGGCGGCGTGCCGCCCCCGGTGGCCGCCAACATCTACAGCTTCCTGAGCCTCATGCAGGCCCGCAAGCGCTGGACCGGCTACTTCGGCGCCGCCATTGCGCCGGACTCCAACCTCAACGCCGCCTCCGAAAGCGAGATCATCTACATCGACACCGCCTTCGGGCGCCTGCCCTTCACGCGCCAGGGGGATTTTGGCGCCGAGTCCGGCTTTGGCCTCTCGGTGTGGGGCGGCGGCGAGTACCGGCGGCGGCAGCCGCGACACGAACGCCTGACGCTGCGCCTCGGTGCCGACACGGTCCTGCGCGAGTATCCCGGCGGCGACTTCGACCAGTACTTTCTGGCCGCTTACGGCGGACCGCTCTGGCGCCTCGGCCCGCGTACCGAGTTCAGCCTGCTGGGCACCGCCCAGCGCCAGTGGCTCGGCAGCCAGGCGTACGCCGACGAGTTCGGCGGCCGCCTCGAATTGGACCACCAGTTGACGCCCGGCATCTGGGCGCGCGGCACCGCGGCGTACCGCCAGCGCGACCACCTGGCGCGCGACTTCCTCGACGGCCCGGTGGTGGATTTCACCGCCGCCTTCGCGTGGACCCCGGCGCCGGTGCTGCGCGTGCACCTGACGGTGGGCTACACGCGCGACCACGCGGCGCTGGCGCACTGGCGAAGCCTCAGCCGCTGGGTGCGGGTGGGCACGTCCCTGGCCCTGCCGCTCGGCTTCACGCTCGGCACCGGCATCCAGGCGCAGCGCGTCCATTACGACGGCAGCGGCGTGCCGCACCTGACGCTTGACGGCAAGCCGCGCTTCGACCGCGTCCGCTCGTTCACCCTGTCGGTGCTCAACCGCGCCTTCACGGTGTTCGGCTTCAGCCCGCAGCTGGCGCTCATCCACGAAACGCGGCTGACCAACGCCCAGGCGCAGGACTTCGACCGCAACCGCGCCGAGCTGCGCTTCGTGCGACAGTTCTGAGAGGCAGTGGCCGGTGACCAGTGCCCACGTCACTCCCCCCTTGAGGGGGAGGCGTCGCCAGGCCCCGGCTGCTGCCGGCACTGCCCGTAGCTTGTCCGCCGGCGTGAGCAGGCACCTCCTGCGTGTTTGGGTGCTGCCGGCGTACAGGGGGCTGCGGCACGTTACGGCTGGACCGCGTGCCGCAGCCCCCGCCTGTCCTGGCCACTGGCCCCTCCTGAGCTTGTCGAAGGACCACTGGCCCCTGGTTTTTCGCTATGCCTGATTTCCTGGTCATCATGCTGATCGGCTTTGGCCTCCTGGCCTTCGCCCCGCTGATGCTGCACTGGGCCGTCAGGGCGGAGCGGCGCGTCAAGGAGCGGGAGCTTCGCGCCCGCGTTTACTACCCCACGCGGGGCTGCAAGGGGGGTACGCCGCCGTTTCAGCGCCGCCGGACGACGCGTGAACACCACGACGGGTGGCTGGCCGATCTGGACGTCGACGAGTGGATCGACCGGACGTGACCGAAACGCGGCGGCTCGTCGCTGCCGTTAGGGGCCGGTTTTGGTGAGCGCTGCCGGCCCCGCCTGAACGTAGGGGCTGCTGAGGGGTCGCCCCTGCCAGGGGCCGGACAATGTGGGAACCCCGCCCGGCCCCGCCTGGTGGCGTGCGTATCGGGGCAGCGGCGCGTTTTCTGGCCGTTGGCGCGTCGCCGGTGCGCACCGGGGCCGCAGGGAAATGGACTTCCCCTGCGGCCTGCGCGACCCCCTGAGCCGCGACTTCCTCGACGGCCCGATCGTCGATTTCACCGCCGCCGGCCGCAGTTGCCACAGTGCGAGCGTTCGTGTTATATGCCGATATGATTCTGGAGGCGCACGTGCACACCACAAACCTGCGCAACGAGGGACCCGGCCGGTCGTCATCGTATCCCCGGCACCCTTTGCCTTTAGCCACTGGCACTGTTTTTACCCAACAACGAGATACCCACACATTGGCATCCGCCCCCCGCTCGCTGTTGCAACACGGAAGCCGTCTCCAGTCGACCGTTTTGTCCGCCTTGTTCGCACTGCTCTTGATCGCCGCCGCGGCCCGGGAAGGCTTGCCGCAGATGGCTTGCGACCCGTCTCTGGCCTGCGGTGCGGCGATCACCTGTGTTGACGGGCTGGAATATCCCACGACCTGCGGTCCCCGCAACTGCGACCTGCCCATCGGGCCGTGCATGGGCGCCGCTGCCGGTAGCGACAGTTTCGGTTTGGCGTCAGGCATCAGGGGTGCGTCGGGCCAAGCGACGGGACACAACGCCGGGGCGGGCAAGGAGCCGGGCGAGCCCGACCATGCCGGCGACCGCGGCGGCGCGTCGCTGTGGTGGAGTTGGACGGCGCCGGCCAGTGGCGCGGTGACGATCGACACCGCGGGCAGCGACTTCGACACGCTGCTGGCGGTGTACACGGGCAACACCGTGGATGCGCTGGCGGCGGTGGCCTCGAACGACGACGCGGCTGGGCTTCAGAGCGCGGTGCGCTTCACGGCGCAGCAGGGTGTCGTGTACCACGTCGCGGTGGACGGCTACGGCGGTGCGACGGGTTCCGTCGTGCTCAGCTGGCGCCAGGCCGGCGATCCCGTCATGGCCTGTGATCCGTCTCTGGCCTGCGGTGCGGCGATCACCTGTGTTGACGGGCTGGAATATCCCACCACCTGCGGTCCCCGCAACTGCGACCTGCCCATCGGGCCGTGCACGGACGTCGGCGTCGGCAGCGACGGTTTCGGTTCGGCGTCGCGTATCGGGGGCGCGTCGGGCCAGGTGACGGGGAGCAACGCCGGGGCGAGTAAGGAGCCGGGCGAGCCCGACCACGCCGGCGACAGCGGCGGCGCGTCGCTGTGGTGGCGCTGGACGGCGCCGGCCAGTGGCGCGGTGACGATCGACACCGCGGGCAGCGACTTCGACACGCTGCTGGCGGTGTACACGGGCAGCGGCGTGGGTGCTCTGACGGAGGTGGCCTCGAACGACGACGCCATTGGGTTTCAGAGCGAAGTGCGTTTCACGGCGCAGCGGGGTGTCGTGTATCACGTCGCGGTGGACGGCTACGGCGGTGAGACGGGTTCCGTCGTGCTCAACTGGAGCCAGGCCGGCGATGCCGGCGCGGTCGCCTCGGTAAGCCTCTCGGCCGCCGCCGCGCAAGTGGACGAAGGGGCCGACCGCACGCCCGTCGCGCTGACGGTGACGCTCAGCGAGCCTGTCACGGGCGACGTGACCGTTTCCCTGGCGTCCACCGGCACGGCGCGGCTGGGCAGCGACTTCGACCTCGGCAGCCCCTCGGTCACCGTCCTCGCGGGGGCCACCCGGGGAACCACGACGGTCACGCCGGTTCGCGACCTGGCGGCGGAAGGCGACGAGACCATCGTCCTCGAGATCGACTCGGTGGCCGGCAGCGCCGTCATCGGCGCGCCTTCGGCGGTCCGCGTTGACATCCTCGACCTCGGCGAGTTCCCGCAGGCGGAATACGCGGCGTTGGATGCGTTGATGCTGTTATCGGGCGGGGAGACCTACGACATTGACACGGACGCCCTCTACTTCACCTATATCGTCAGGAACACCGGCCGCGTCGCCGCCTCTCCCACCGAGGCCGTCCTGGTCACCACGACGGACCTGTTCTCCGATGCCGACCCTTACCGGCGGCTCGCCACCCGGCCGGTGCCCGCCCTGGAGCCCGATGGTTCGCAGTTCGTGGACACGGTCCGCGTGTCGTTCGACGACCTGGTCCCCGGCAGCAACAACTTCCTCGTGCTGGCGCTGCCGCTGGTCGCCGAAGAAGACCCGGACGGCAGGGGGGTCGCGATGGACTACAGTGCCGTTTTTCTGACCGACGGATCCCGTATCCCCACCACCTGCACGGGCTTCAGCCGGGACACCCGGCCGGGTGTCCCGGACCCCCTGTTCGCGCAGCAGTGGGCGCTCCGAAACACCGGCCAGACGGCCTTCGCCGCTAACGGCGGGGTCGCCGGCGAGGACCTGAACATGACGCAAACGCTGGCCGCCGGTCCCACCGGCGCCGGCGTGCGGGTGGCCGTGGTGGACACCGGCCTGGAAATCTGCCACCCGGACCTGGCCGCCAACGCTGAACCCGGTCTGTCGTACAACTTCGGTCACGCCGCCTGGCTCGGCGCGCAGGCCGACGACCCGTTCCTGCCGACCGTGCTGGGCGATCACGGCACCAGCGTCGCCGGCCTCATCGCCGCCGCGGCGAACAACGGCGTCGGCGGGCGCGGCGTGGCGCCGGACGTGCGCCTGCGCGGCTTCAACTTCCTTTCCTTTCAAGCGCCGGGCGCCTATTTCGATGCCCTCGGCATGAGCCGCGCGCGCCCACAGGCCGACGACGTGCACGTCTTCAACCTGAGCTTTGGCTACTCCGGCAGCGCCCGCGGCCTGACCGCCGACGAGAGAGCGCTGTTCCGGGCCGGTGTCACCGATCTGCGCGACGGTCTCGGCGCTGTCTACGTCAAGGCCGCCGGTAATCAATTCGACAGCTGCACCCGGGTGGACGACGACGGCCGGCCCATTGCCCCGCGGCTCGATCTCAGCATCGAGCTCGGCTGCTTCGCCGTCAATCGGGACGGCGAAAACAACCTGCCGTACGTCATCACGGTCGGCGGCTTCAGCGCCGACGGCAAGCGTTCGAGCTACTCGTCGGCCGGCGCCGCCCTGTGGGTGGTGGCGCCGGCCGGGGAACGCGGCGACGACCACCCGGCCATGATCACCGCCGACCAGATGGGCGGCGAGCGCGGCTACGTGCAGGTCCCGCGCGGCCTGGCCGCCGGCGACGCCGGCAACCCGCTGGGCGATTACACCAGCATCTTCAACGGCACCTCGGCCGCCGCCCCCAACGCCGCCGGCGCCGTCGCCCTGCTGCTGCAGACGCAGCCCGACCTCACCTGGCGCGACGTGAAGCACATCCTCGCCGGCACCGCCCGCCAGCTGCACGCCGACATCCCCCGCGTGCGGGTGGCCTTCGGCGGCACGCCGGCCGTGCTGCAGCACGGCTGGATCACCAACGCCGCCGGCTATGCCTTCCACAACTGGTACGGCTTCGGCGCCATCGACGTGGATGCCGCCGTGGCCCTGGCAGCCATCCACCCCCCGAACAGCCTGGGCGTGTTCATCGAAGCCGCCCCGCTGCGGCTGGCCACCGGCGTCCGCATACCGGACCACGACGGCGGCGGCCTTGTACAGACCCAGAACGTCACCGGCCTGTCGCGCACCGCCAACATCGAGGCGCTGCAGCTGCGCATCGAGGTGACGCACCCCAATCCCTGGGATCTCGGCTTTGAACTCATCTCGCCGGCGGGCACCCGCAACGTCATCAATCCGGTGTTCAACCACGCCCTGTACGGCGTCGACAACCCCCTCGACTGGACCATCCTCAGCAACGCCTTCTACGGTGAGCCGCCGACCGGCGAATGGACGCTCAACGTCATCGATGCGGCCGAGGGCAATACCGGCACCCTCGATGCCTGGTCGCTGATTTTCTACTTGGGAGAGCATCAATGACCGCCTCCTTGCAAAAGATCGCCGGGTTCGCGCTCTGCCTGGCCGCGCTCGTTGTCACGGGCTGCGATTCGGGATCGTCGGGCGTTGATGCGGAAGACCCGGACAAGGCCATCATGTCCGGCAGCCGCGACGACGATCGTCCGCCGCTCCCGCCGCCTCCGGGAGGGGTCGTCATTAACCATGAAGACGCGGAGCCAAGCCAATGGGGGAGTGATGATTATGACCTCCGTACAGGCCGGGACGTTGACACGGGCGAGGACCGGACCCCGGTCCTGGAAGCGGATACGTTGACCCTCACGGTGTCGTATGGTGGTGGGTGCAGAGAGCACGACTTCACCCTGGTCGCTGCCATGATCGCCGACGATGAATGTGACCTGCCCCCGGTCGTCCTCGACGTCTTCCTGGCGCACGATGATCACGACGACCCGTGCGAGGCGTACCCGACAGAAAGCTATGACTTTGACCTGACGCCCATCAAGGAGATGTACCAGGACGCTTGCGGCGAGGCTGCGGGCGCTGTCGACCTGCGGCTCCGGGACGTCAGCGGCAACCTTCTCTACGAAGACGACCTCATCTACGCGTTCGGCGAGTCCTGAGGCAGGGTCTCCATGGTCGGCAGACCGTACCGGCGTGCTTCGCATACCCGGCTTCGTGCAGCAGTACAATGACCGGCTGCTTCGCCGGCTGAGCGGTGAGCGCGAGCAGCGGCGAAGGACAAGGCCGAAGCGAAATTGGCCTCGACCGTGACCTGACGTCAACCCTGCCAGGCACCGCTGAGGCCACCCGGAACAGGAGGCAATGATGCACCGATACGCCCTTGCGGCCCTGCTCGCCCTGCTTGCCTCGGGCTGCATTCAAAGAACCGAACTGCGCACGGTCCAGCCGCCGCCGGAGCCGCCGCTTTCCGACGAGGCCGCCCGCGCCCTCTACCACGACATCCTGGAGCGCGGCAACACGGTCATCAACGGCCCCGTCGTCGGCTACCGGCGCGGCGCCGACGATCTGTACGAATTCCGCCCGGCGGCGCTATGCCAGGGGCCGGCGTGCACCGAGGACTTCACGCTGGAGGATATACAACTGGAGATGCTCGGCATACGGGGCGGCATCCATCTGGGCCACGAAAGCCTGCGGCAAGACGACTACCGCGTCCAGGTCTACGGCGGCTGGATGGCAGATAGCTTCTTCGCCATCCAGTCGAACGACTTCCTCGACCCCGAAAACCACGGCCTGACCGTCGTCCAGGGCTATGCCGTCGGGTTCTCCCCCGGCACCAGTCCGGACCTCGGCGCCGCGATGACCGCGACGTGGAACGGCTTCATGCGGGGCGTGGACCTCGATGACTGGCCCGACCGGGGCGACGGCATTTCGGGCGACGCGACCATCGTGGTCGAGGTGGACGACGTCGGCATGACGGCCGACGTGTCGTTCACCAACATGCTGAGCCGGCTGGTGGTTCGGCGCCCCGACATGACGTGGGAGGGTTTGGCGGTTGAGGACGGGCTTTTCGAATACAACGCCGAGGTGGGCGACACGCTGACCGGGCAGTTCTTCGGCGCCGAGCACGGCGAGGTCGGCGGGGTGTTCGAGCGCGACCGGATCGTGGGGGTGTTCGGCGGGAGAAGGGATTGACCTATGGCGCGCTTGATACTCCTGCCGCGGCCTCGCGTCACCATCATGTAGAAAGGAAGCACCCAACAAATGATCGCCTACACACCCGCCGTCGAGACGGCCCTGATCGCCCTGTGTATCGTATCCGGCGTCGGCATGTTCGCCGCCCTCGCATGCCTGACGTGGCGCACGAAACGCAGCCAGGCCGTGTACTGGCAGGACTCACGCTGACCTTTCACGGCGCGGAGCCGAATAGGAGACGACCCATGCCATACGCCCACGCCGCCGCGCGCGTCATGCTCGCCGGCATCTTCGTGGTGTCGGGATTCGGCAAGCTGACGGACGTGCCGGAGACCGCCGCCGACATTGCCGCGCTCGGCCTGCCGCTGCCGGTGCTGGCGGCGCTGGCGGCGGGCGTGGTGGAGGTGGTGGGCGGCGCCTTGCTGGTACTGGGCCGCAAGATCGGCTGGGCGGCCGCGGCCCTGTTGCTGTTCATGGTGCCGGTGACGCTGCTGTTCGAGCACCCGTTTCGCGGCCCGGGCGCGGTGTACGACTTTCTCAAGAACCTCGCCATCATGGGCGGCCTGCTGCTGGCCGTGCTCGGCCATCGGGACGCCATGCGGGACGACTGGGACATACTGCGGGGACGTTGAGATGAAGCATCTTCTGGTCGTGCTGGCCGCCTTGGCGGTCCTGGCGCCCGGCGCCTCGCCGCGCGCCGACGGCTTCAACGCCGACCTGTTCGTTCAGTACACGTATCTCGACGCCAAAGGCTCCGACGACCCGGCCCACACGCTCAATTTGATCGGATCGCACGAGATAAGCGACTGGTTCAGCGTGTGGGGCTCGACCACCCTGACGACCCTCACCACCGGCGGCGGCACCACGAATACGACGGGTTTCGGTGCGGGCATCGGCCTCTATTCGGAATACACCGAACGCTTCAGCTCCCTCGTTCTCGCCGGCTACATTCACTCCATCATTGACGCCGACGACCCGGGCGGGGACGGCAACAGTGACGACTACATGATCCAGCCGCGGCTCACCGTATCTGTCAACCCGGTGATGGACCTGTCGCTCGGCGGCTCCATTTTTCTTGGCGCCGACGGCACCTCGGAGCAGTGGGGCGGCGCCGTCGAGTTCAACGTGACCGAACGGTTCGTCATGGGCTACGAGGTCATGCTTGGCGAAGACGCCGTGGCGATGACGGTGACGACGCGGGTGTCGATTGATTAAGAGAAGGCGGTTATCTCATCAGGAGTAGACGAACATGACCCTAAGCAACCACGCGGGACTCACGCGGCGGCAGCTCCTGGGACGCGCCGCCCTCGGCATGGCGGCCCTGGGGCTGGCGGCTCCGGCCAGGGCGGACAAGCTGTTCCTGCTCGGCCTGGAGGAACACTTCGCCACCCCGGAGCTGCAGCGGCTCAACAACATCCGCTTTCCCAAGGGCGTGCCGCGCTTCGACATCAACGACGTGGGCGCCGGCCGCATCGCCGACATGGACGCCGCCGGCATCGACCTGCAGGTGCTGTCCGCCCTGACGCCCGGCGCCCAGAACCTTCCCGGCCCGGCGGGCGTCGCCTACGCCCGCCGGCTCAACGAGTGGGTGGCGCACGAGGTCATCCCGGCCTACCCGGAACGCTTCCGCGCCTTTGCCACCCTGCCCTTGAGCGCGCCCGACGCCGCCCCTGCCGAGCTGGAGCATGCGGTGCGCAACCTCGGCTTCCTGGGCGCCATGACCTACGGCGCCGTGGACGGCAAGTTCCTCGACCATGCCGACTTTGCGCCGGTGCTGGCCAAGGCCGAGGCCCTCGGCGTGCCCATCTACATCCACCCCAACTGGGCGTCGCCGGCGGCAATGGACCTGTACTACAACGACGTGGGCGATCCGCTGGTGGGCCGCGTGCTCAGCGGCGCCGGCTACGGCTGGCACCAGGAGGTGGCGCTGCAGTGCCTGCGCATGATCGTCAGCGGCGTCTTCGACCGGCATCCGAAGCTGCAGATCATCGTCGGCCACATGGGCGAAGGGCTGCCGTTTTTCTACTGGCGCTTCGGCGACGACCTGGCGCGCATCACCGCGGGCAAGCTTGAGAAGCCGGTACAGCAGTACTTCCACGACAACTTCTGGATCACCACCAGCGCCTTTTTCCGCGACGAGCTGCTGACGCTGGTGCTGGCCGTGATGGGCGAGGACCGCGTGCTGTTCGCGGTCGATTACCCGTTCGTGAGCAACAAGCTGGGCGCCGACTGGTTCCGGGCGGTCGCCCTGCCGCGCGCCGCCAAGGAGAAGATCGCCCACCGCAACGCCGAGAAGCTGCTCGGCATCGGGCCGTTTTGAAGGACGCCGCCGGCACGAGCGGGTACCTCCTGCGGTTTGCGCTGCTGCCGGCGGACAGGGGGCGGCGGGCGTCCATGGCTGAATCGCGCGCCGCCGCCCCCGCCCCACCTTTTGCAACGTGTGCCGGATGCCGTGTCATGGAAACTGGATAACTCCCCATGACATGCCGTCCGGCGCGCCAGGTCCCGGCAGCTGCCAAACCAGGTGGGCGGCGCCGGGGCCGCCCCATAAGTCCCTCCGGGGGACTGCCGCCTTCAGGCGTCCTTCGACAATCCTGAGCCGAGTCGAAGGATCAGGAGGGGGATAGGAGGTTGTCGGAAGCGACTCGATGCCGCTTTTGGCAACATGCCTTGAGTTATTTTCTTGCCAATTAAATACCATGTCGGCTATACTGGCTGCATGGTTGATCAACGCTTCCGCAAAAACGCCGGTGCCGTCTTCGCGCTCAAGTATCACGTCGTCTGGTGCCCCAAATACCGACTGCCCGTATTGGTCGGGGCTGTTGCCGAAAGGCTCAAGGCACTGCTCAGCGAAAAGGCCGACGAGATGGAAGGCATCATCCGGGCGATGGAGGTCATGCCGGACCACGTGCACCTGTTCGTGGACATGCCGCCCACGTTGGCGCCTGCGCATATCGTCAACCAGTTCAAGGGATGGACGTCCCGCATGTTGCGCCAGGAGTTCCCCCACCTTGTCAGCCGCATGCCGACCCTTTGGAGCCGTTCCTACTACATGGGCAGCGTCGGGCACGTCTCCGACGCCACGGTGCGTCGCTACATCGAGGGCCAGAAGAAAGGCCGAGGCAAGTAGATGCGCAAAGCGTTCAAGTTCCGGCTCTACCCCACTCGCAAGCAGACCGAGGCCCTGGACCGCGAGCTTACGGCGGCACAAAGGCTTTACAACGCCGCCCTGCAGCAACGCCGGTTCGCCTGGCAGCGCCGCCACGTCTCGCTCAACTACAACGCCCAGGCTGGCGACCTCAAGGACCTGCGCGCCAGCGGCGCCCCGACACCCGCCAACTTCAGCGCCTGCCAGGACGTTCTGCGGCGCCTCGACAAGGCGTTCCAGGCATTCTTCCGACGGGTGAAGTCCGGCGGCAAGCCCGGCTTTCCGCGCTTCAAGTCGCGGGACCGCTACGACTCCCTCACGTTTCCGTCCTATGGCGACGGCTGCCGCATCCGCGACAATGGCAAGCTCTACCTGCAAGGTGTCGGCGAAGTCCGCGTCAAGTGGCACCGCCAGATCGCTGGCAAGATCAAGACCGCGACCGTGCGTCGCCGCGGCGGGCGCTGGCACGTCTGCTTCAGCGTCGAATACGACCCCGAGCCGCTGCCAACTATGGAAGGGGAGGTCGGAATCGACGTTGGCCTGGATCACTTCGCTGCGCTCAGCACGGGCGACCTGACACCCAACCCCCGCTGGTACAGGAACGCTCAGAAGCGCTTGCGACGGGCGCAGCGCAAGGTGGCACGCCGCGTCAAGGGGTCGAACGGCCGCCGCAAGGCCGTATGGGAGCTGCAGCGCGTTCACGAGCATATCGCCAATCAACGGGCTGATTTCGTGCATAAGTTGTCTCGACAGATCGTTGACGGCTACCAACTTATTGCCGTTGAAAAGCTCAACATCGGCGGCATGGCCAAAGGCATGCTTGCCAAGTCGATACACGATGCGGCGTGGCGTTCCTTTCTGGAAAAACTCATCGTCAAAGCGGCAGAGGCTGGGCGACGAGTGGTGGAAGTGAACCCGGCCGGGACGAGCCAGCATTGCCTGTGCGGCTGCGAAGTCCGCAGCCCTTCGACTCCGCTCAGGACTGGCCGTCCGGGTGCATCGCTGTCCTGAGTGCGGCCTTGTTGCCCCGCGCGATGTGGTGTCCGCACAGTTGATCCTACGGCTCGAACGGAGCCTTGCGAGCGCTAACGTAGCCTGATGTAAGGGCATGCGTTGCTCCAGAAGCCGCCGCTTTCAAGCGGCGGAGTCGTCACGACGCGCCGATCCTGCCGCCGGGGCCTTGCCCTGGGCGCCCTCCGCACGATCCTGGTGAGCCGCCCGGAGCTGGCGCGGGTCTTCTTCCTCAAAGGGCCAGGACGGGCTGGCGCGGCACATGGACGAATTCATCGCGTCCTACCAGCGGGCGCAGCACATCTGCGGAGAGGAAACGTAAGGCATGCCGGGCCTGGTGAGGAGACCGGTGAGTGAGTCGGGCCTCGGGGCCTGGCAGCGAAAGCTGCGGCCTTGATCCCGGGTGCGAAGGAAGCGTCTGTGGGAGAGAAAATGGGATCAATTCGGAGGGTCCTTTTCGCCCTTGCCAGCCTGGTCATGTTCGCTGCCGCGGCGAGCTGGGCGGCTGTCCTGGAAAGCCCGGCTAACAACTCGGTCCTGTCCGGCATCGGCTTTGTCTCCGGCTGGAAATGCGATGCCGGCCATATCACCGTCACGATCGACGAGGGGAGCCATCGCGCCGTCGCCATGCGGCAGGAACGTCGTGACCCGCGAACGGCCGGGCAATGCGCCGGGACGACCCATCACGGCTTTCTCATGTGGATCAATTGGGCGCTGCTTGGCGACGGCGAGCACGTCGTCGCGGCGTACGACGACGGCGTGGCGTTTGCCCGCAGCACGTTCACCGTCGGAACGACCGGCGAGGCGTTCCTGGAAGGCGTGATCCGCCGGACGGTGGTCGATGACTTCCCCGAGCCGGGACAACGGACCTTGCTGGAGTGGAACGAGGGCACCCAGCATTTTGAAATCGCCGCGGTGTGGGGCGAGGCGCTGGCCGGTTACGACCGGACATACTGGCGTCAATACGATGCCGACGCCGCGGCAGGAACCTATCAGACCAGGGATTACCTGTACGCCGAGCAGCCGGACGTGGCCGCCTGCCTTGCGGGGCGGCTGACACAGAACGCCAGGAACCGCGCCCTGGAGGCGGCAAACCGGATCCGGGACTTGCATGGCTTGCCGCCCGTCAGGTGGAACTCGTCATACAGCCGGCAGGCGCAGGAGACGGCGCTGATCCAGGCCGCCAACGACTTTCTGGACCATATGCCCGCCACCAGCTCTGCGTGTTACAGCGAAGCGGGGGCGGCAGGCAGCGGGACCAGCAACCTGTCTGCCTCCAGTGTCAATGGCTCCAGTGTCCTGTCAGACCCGGCCGCCGACATGATCGGCTGGACCCATGACGCGACCAACGTCAGCCTGTTGGCCGCCGCGGGTCACAGGCGCTGGGTTCTCAACCCCTTTTCCCGTTGGTTCGCTTACGGCCAGGTAGACGGGTTCGCGGCCCATAAGGCGTTTGGCTACCCTCGTGAACTTGTCGGAACGGCGGAGATCGAGGTGGAGTTTATCGCCTTCCCGTATGAGGTTTACCCCTTTCATCTCGTAGAAGGCGACGCGCCGTGGAGCTTCAGCGTCATCGAGGACAAGGCGTCTTTCTGGGATAACCGCGGCGACTACTTCAGGGACGCGGCCGTCACCGTGACCCGTATTGCTGACGACGAGAACCTGCCCATCAGCGACCGTTACACCGACAGCAAGGCCTATGGGCTTCCCAATTTCCTGAGCTGGCAGGTGGACGGCTGGGAATACGACACGCTCTATGAGGTGGAGATCGACAACGTGGTCCTCGGGGACGGTGAGAGGCGCAGGTACGTCTACGCCGTCTTTATCGAGCGCGAGGGCCTCATTGACTATCCGTAGAAACAGAAACCGCCCCGCGGCGCGACCGCGCCGAGTTGCGCTTTGTGCGGCAGTTCTGAAAAGGCAGGGGCCAGCAAAACCAAGCCCTTGCCTTTCCTGGCCACTGGCACCTGACCACATTCACGGTGGAGGCGTGCGGCGTCGAGCTGCAGGTGCCGGCCGGCACGTTCACCGTCTGCCGCATTACCGCCACCGACGCCAGTTGGCTTGAGGGTGCCGGCATCGGCATCGAGGACGTCGAATTTACTTACTGGTACGACCCTGAAAACGATCTGGAGGTCAAGGCTCACTATGCCGACCCGTGGACCGATCTGGGGGTGACCGAGCTGTCGGCCTACGAGCTGGTGGAATAGCCGCGTTGCCGCGCTGGCCGCAAAGCCAGCCGCAGGGCGAGGGTGCGCCCATCCCGCGGGGTACGCGAAAAGGTTTACATAATCTTATCAGAAGTTGGGAGGAGACAGACGGGGGCATGGGATTTTGGCGGTGCGGCGGGATTCTGCCGCAACTTATAGCAGGCCGAGAGGTTTTCCCGCACGCGCGGGTAGAACGGCGGCTCGCGTGACAGACCTTTATCAACGATGTTCTGGGTGCGACAAATGGAAATGTGTCGTGCACGGCTTCTGTGATTCGTGCCGAGGGAGGTTTGTGTTCTGTAACGGATGTGGGCTGTGGCAATACGACATGTTGCCGCAAGAAGGTGGTGAGTCTATTTGCCTAGCGTGTCAAGAGAAGCCCAGTGTGTCGCCCCCGTACCCGCAGGCGTAGACCGTCAGAGCAGTTGCAACGAACCCGCGCTCCGGGGGTTGTCAGCCTTGCCGGAGCGCGTAGGAGTCGGCGGGCGTTCGCTCCGTAGCGTTCGCCGGCCCTGCCTGAACGTGTGCCCCAGGCAAGCACACACTTCGGCCTTCGGGTGCTGCCAGGGGCGCGCCAGGGCCGCAGGGAAAGGCACTCGCCCTGCGGCCCGCTTCAAGGAAAGGAGGGAGCGATAAGAGGGTACGGCCTTTTGGTGACGTGCGCCACATGGGTGGCGCCGGGCGAAGGAAGCACCATCATGACGCGAAAGGGGAATGCCATGACGCGGAAATCGTTGGCTTGCAGGATTGGAAGAGGGTCTGCTGTGTTGGTCGCGGGACTGCTGGCGGCGCTCCTGGGCGGGTGCGGCGGCGGTGATGATGAGTCGCCGCCGGCCGATGATCCGGCCCCGGTGGCGTTCGGCGAACTCGGCGGCGTGGAAATCGCCGCCGGCGAGGCCGTGGAGATCCGTTCCCTGCTGGCGCATACCGGCTGGGAGGAGGCGGCGGAGGCGGGCCGCGACGCCATCGAGATCGCGGTAGACGATTTCGGCGACGTCCACGGCTTCCGGGTCGATCACGGCCTGCCGCTCAATTCCATGTGCAGCCCGGCGGGCGGCAGCGCCGCGGCGCAGGAGGTGATCGACGACCCACAGGTCGTCGGCGTCATCGGCACGTCGTGCTCGGGTGCGGGCGCCGCGGCCTCCATGCTGCTCAGTGGAGAGGGGCTGGTGATGATCTCGCCGTCCAATACCTCGCCCTCACTGACGTCAGACCTCGAAGGCAACCAGAACTCCAACAACTACCCCGGCTATTTCCGCCTCTCCAACAACGACCTCTACACCGGGCGAGCGGCTGCCGACGTCGCCTACAACGAGCTGGAACTGACGAAGGTGGGAACGGTGGACATCGACGACGCCTACATTGCGGGTCTTGTGGGCGCCTTCAGCGATGCGTTTGAGGGCCTTGGCGGCGAGGTCGTGGACACCCGTATCGTGTTCCACAACGAGGACGGTTTCGCGGCGTCGCTGGCGACCGCCTCCGAGGAACTGGCGGCGGCCGGCGTCGAGGGCATCTTCTTTCCGCTGTATCCCGACCAGGCGACGCCCTTCCTCGAGCAGTTGCCGGCGGACCTGCGGGGTCTGACCCTGATTTCGGCCGACGCGCTCCTGACGCCGGATTTCCTGGGGTCGGCGGTGTCGGAGGGCCTGTACATTGTCGGGCCGATCGCCACCTTCGGCAACGTCAACAGCGTGACCGGCCAGAGCGAGGCGGTGATCAAGCGCACCATTGAAACCCGATTCGCGGATACGCCGGGGTCTTTCTGGCAGCATTCCTACGACGCCACGACGCTGCTGCTGAGCGCCATCGCGTCGGTGGCGCAGGTGTCGGACGGCACGCTGCGCGTGGACCGCGCCGCGCTGCGCGCCGAGCTCGCCGCCACCGACGACTTCCAGGGGCTTATCGGCGCCATCTCCTGCGACGCCTTCGGCGATTGCGGAAACGGTTTCACGAACGTCTACCACCATACCGACTCGGCCGTCACGGACGTTGCGGACCTGAGGGTGTTCTACCAGTTCACGCCGTGATGGCGGGGCCTGAACATTCCCCCCACCGGCGGGCCGTTTTGGGACCGATGCGGTGCTTATTCTCCCACCGTTTCCGGCCGTGAGCACCAAAATCGCCCCGCTTGGTGGGGAGCCCGCGCCGGCGCTGCCCGCCGGTTCACGTGGGGTGGGCGGTGGGTCAGCAACGGCGCGGGTTACCGGCGTTTCGAGGGCGGGTTTCAGAGTTTACTTATTGGGTTCTTGTCGGAACAGGTAGGGGCGACCGGGGCCGGCACGGCGCCCCTACTGCATGCCGGGAGATTGACGAAATGCCTGACCTCCTGTTGGTCCTGCTGCTCGGCCTGGCCGCCCTGGTCGTTGTCAACCTGGTGTTGAGGTGGGCCGCCAGGGCGGAGCAACGGGCGTACGAACGGCACCTGATCAATCGCGTTTACTACCCCGAGCGGGGCCACAAGGCGGACCTGCCGACGCTGAAGCGGCGGCCCTGGCTGGCTGATATTGATGACTGCTGAGAGGAGGAAACGTGAGCGAACCGAAGGAAGTCACGCGGGCAGAACTGGAAGGCCGTCTGTGGAAGCTGCTGAACAACCACGACAACAGCACCCAGGGGCGGCTGGAATCGGCCCGCCTGCTGCACGAATCCATCAAGACGCGCGAGGAAGTCAGGCGCGAGCGCGGCGACAACCCGTGAGCAAGAAGGTGGCAACGATGCGATGGATGATCATGCTGGCGTTGCTGGCGGCGGGTTGTGTCGCCAGCAACGCGACAAAGCCGGTGATCGAGCAGTTCACGCGCGACGTGGTACGGGTCCGGGTGCCCTATACGGCCAGCGGCCCACAGGCAGACCAGGCGCAAACGGCGGCTGACGACATGGCGCAGCGTTTTTGTGATGCCTACGGCAGGCAGGCCGCCTTCGCGTCGTTCTTTCACGAGCGGGGCAATGTCTTTGGCGGTGGGGCGTTTTATTTCGTGTACCGGTGCGCCCGGCCTTGAAAGCTCGGCACATCCCGGCGGCCTACGGCGTGGCCAGGATGGTTAACATCCACGAAAAAGGGGAGACGCATGATGCAACGATGCATCGACATGGCCGCGGTGCTGCCGGCGTTGGCCGGCTGCGGCGCTGACGTTCAAGCGCAGGACTTTCACGACACTGCGTGCAATGAGTGCGGCGGCGTGTGCCGAGCCTGCGAAGCATGCGCGGCGGGTTCCGCACGGCAGACGTCCGCGGCCTGTATCGACCCGCAGCTGCCGTTGCTTGCCGCGTACATACGGCGCTGCACGCTGGCAAAACTGAACTGACGAGGGAGGATCAGACCATGCGTAACATAACCAGACCCTTCTGTGCCGTGCTGCTGGCGGCGCTGCTGGCGACACTGGTGGCCGGATGCGACGACGACAATGGCACGCCACAGGACTTCGAGGCCGGACCGCTCGGCGCCGTGGAGGTTGCCGCCGGCGAGGCCATCCAGATTCGTACCATGCTGTCGCACACCGGCGCGCCGACGTTCGGCCTGCCGCTGCGCTACGGCATCGAGCTGGCCCTGCAGGATACGGGCGACATCCACGGCCGCAAGGTCGAGCTTGGCGATCCTGTGGACGAAATGTGTTCAGGTGAAGGCGGCAGGGCGGGCGCGCTGGAGATCGTCAGCGACCCGCGGCAGATCGTCGGCGTGATTGGTACGTCCTGCTCGGGCGCCGCCGTAGAGGCGTCGCCGCTGCTAAGTGGTGCCGGGCTGGTGTTGATCTCGCCGAGCAACACGTCACCCGACCTGACATCCGACCTGCAAGGCAACGCCAGTGTTGACTACTTCCCCGGCTATTTCCGCACCTCCAACAACAGCCTCTACGAGGCGCAGACCGTTGCCGAATTCGCCTACCATGAATTGGGCCTGCGACGCATGGTGACCGTCGACGACGGCGACGCCTACACCATGGGCTTCGCCGTGGCGTTTGCCAATGCATTCCAGGGCCTTGGCGGCGAGGTCGGGACCGCCCGGCGGGTCGACAAGGGACAAACGGACATGCAGGACGTTCTTGCCGACATCGCGGCAGACGATGGCGGGACGCCGCTGGACGGCATCTTCTTCCCGCTGTTTTTCGGCGAAGGCAGTCCGTTCGCCGAACAGGTGAAAGCCTTTGAGGGCCTGGAAGACGTGACGCTCATCACGGATTCCGGTCTCTTGACGCCCAGGTTCCTGTCCTTGCCGCACGCGCTCGGCATCTACTACCACGGACCGGCGCCGGTCGACGATTCAAGCGTCAATGAGGTCACCGGCAAGAGCAAAGGAGAGGTCCTGGCCGCCTACCGGGCCATGTACGGGGAACCTGAGACGCCGTTCTGGGTGCATGCCTACGACGCCGCGACGCTGCTGCTCAGCGCCATCGAGTCCGTTGCGGTAGAGCTTGACGGCCGATTGTACGTGGACCGCGCTGCGCTGCGCGATGCGATCACGGCGACGGAGGACTTTGGGGCCCTCCTTGGCATGCTTTCCTGTGACGCGTTCGGAGACTGTGGAAATGTAGGGGTGAGTATCTACGGACACACGGACCCGAACGTCACGCAACCCGGGGACTTGGAGCCCATCTATCCTTAGAGCCTCTTGCAGAATTACGAAACGGCGGGATTTATTGCAGGTTGAGATAGGATGACTTTGGCATCATCGCAAGGTTTGTGTGGGGTCGGCAACTGGCGCGGTGGCGGTAGGCGATAGGGGGTAGCTGTTGCCGGCAGCTTTCGCTTGTTGATTCTACCTTGCGCCCAGTACCTGCTTTCCGTTCTCGCGCAGCTCGCCCCGCGGCCCGACGTAGCGGTAGAGCGTGACGGGCTTGACGCGCAACTCTGCGGCGAGATCCGCAACTGAGGTGTCGCGGCTCTTCATGGCGGCCTGGGCGAGGCGGACCTGGGCCTTGGTCAGAGCGAACTTCCGTCCGCCCCTTCTCCCCCTGGCGCGTGCGGCCTCGAGCCCGGCCAAGGTACGCTCGCGGATGAGCTCGCGCTCGAACTCGGCCAAGGCGGCGAAGATGCCGAAGACGAGGCGGCCGGCCGGGGTCGTCGTGTCGATCTGGGCGCCCTGGCCGGCCAGAACCCGCAGGCCGATACCGCGCTCGGTCAGCTCCTGGACAACACTGACGAGGTGGTGCAGGTCTCGTCCGAGCCGATCGAGCTTCCAGACTACCAGTGTGTCGCCCTGGCGCAGCGCCTTGAGGCAGGCCGCCAGGCCGGGACGGCTGTCCTTCTTGCCCGAGGCACGGTCCTCGTAGATTGTCTCCCTGGCCACGCCGGCTTCCGTCAGGGCGTCATACTGGAGATCAAGGTTCTGAGCGTCGCCTGTCTTGGAGACGCGGGCGTATCCGATGTTCATGTCTCATACGTTCGTTTGCGATAGGTTCGTGGACACCCCACGAAGGGGTGCGGTTCTTGTTTCATATTATTTATCTTAATCAAGACTTCGCAAACGTTCCAGATCTCCGCAAGATATTTTGTGCTCCCTTGTGTGAAGTGCATCAAAGCCGCCGCCGAAGTGTCACGCCTGGTTTTCAGGCGTGACCGTAGGCGTGCGGAACCGCGTAGCGAAGCGAGCGGCTCTGTGATGTAGTTATCTACTGAAAGTTACCGGCTAATATAGGTTCTTTTTACTATAGGGACTGTCAATAAAGGTTTGTGCGACCGATTACACGTGAATAACTTCAGCTTTTCGCCTCTGAAACGAGACGGGCCTGTTTCGGGGTCAGCCGCAACGGCACGATGTCGGTTATTTCGTCACTGGGCATGTTAAGACTTCCATGCGTTAATATATTTATTTATTAACAGATTGATGTATTAATATGTTGTCATATTTCTGGAACAACATTTCCAGAGCCTCCTCGATGAGCTCCGGGCCTTTCTTTCCCTGTGTGTGCTTCACCGTGGCGGCCAGAATGTCATAACGTTGCTGGTAGTCCTGGCGAATCCGGAACCCCTTGAGGGTGCGCGGTGGTATCTTGCTTGCCGACGGGTTGTTCACCTTCTGGCCGCTGTCGTGGAGTTGGGTGGCGCGCTCGGCTTCGCCATCGAGCCAGTCGGGCTCGCCGTTGTTACGCTTAGGCATGATTTAAGTCCTTTCCCTGTTGGTTCTGCAAGACCGCCGCGAGAATGGCAGAAAACTCCTGGCGGCGCTCGCGGACGCCATAGGCCCCGTTGAGTGCGGGATCATAGATCGTCCGGTAGTCGTTGTCGGCGCGGCTGAAAATGCCGCTGGCACGAATCTCGAAGGCGCCCCGCTGCTTGAGCGCCAGCACGACGGCGCGTTCCTGCTCTCGCCGCAGGTCCCCGTTCGTCACCACGGTGATGATGCGCTTGCCAGCGTCCTTGGCCTGTTTCAGCGCCTCGACGTAAGCGGCGTACTGCGACCGCTTGGGGATGACGGGCATCACGAGCAGCGGCGAACGGGGGAGCACCCTGTCGTTCGCCATGTGGTCGACCAGCACCAAGTCAACGTCCGGCGCCGACCGCGGGTAATCGGACAGCACGTCGAAGGGCAGGTTACCGGCTTGGTGATACAGCATGGAGGTGCCCTGCTCGTCTCGGTCGATTACTACGGGCCTGAGCCCCAGCTCGACGGCCGCGGCAGCCAGGTTGATCGCTACCATGCTTTTGCCCTGTCCGCCTTTTGGATTCCATACGCTGGCTATTTTCACGAGATAATCTCTTGTTGCGATAAAATATTAACAACATCGTATGATAACATATTCAATTGATAGCACAACAATATATTGATTTTCCTATCAAGCCACTGATTGCCACGTTGACATGAGTCCGCCCGCGGCTAGACCGCGATGGTAATCCCGCTCCTCCGTCCTGCCAGGCGTACATCAGACAGAAACGATTCGTCCACCATGCCGTCACGAGCCTCCAGGATGTCGAAATCCCTTGGGGCCACCCGATCCCCGAAGAACAGATAGGCCGTGTCCGGGTCGCACTGGTTCGAGGTCCACAGCAGCCCTTCGACGTCCGGGAACCGATGATGGATGGCTTCTGCCCACCGGGCGGTGTCCCGGTAGAGCTTCGGCGACGTGGTGATGAGCGAATTCCGGCTGATGCGCCAGCGCCGCAGGTCGGGACCTCGCAGCGAAACAAGTCGCAGATTGCGCAGGACCTGCAAGCGGCCGTGGGCGCGGCTCTGGATGAGTGTTCTGGGAACGGTCTTGCGCTTGGCCGTGACGGGGACGTCGTGGAAGATCGTCTCGTAGATCGCTGCGTCCAGGGTGCCGGCCGCATACAGAGACGGAACGCAGTCACCCTGTGTATCGTGAACGGGCGCGAAGCGAGTGGGAGCGCCCTGGCAGGGGTTGAAGCTGTTGGCGGCATGGTTCCGGTCGTGCACCCGTTCCAGAAGGGTGCCGGCGGGGAGTGTGATGATGGCGGGGTCGGCGAGTCTCGCCGGTGGCTTGCGAATGGCCATGTGGTGGAAACACCTTACCCGACCGCGGGATCGGCGAGTTTCCGGGCCGCGTCAATGACGGCGTCCGGATCCGACAGATACCCCTGTGGCTCGGCGCCGTCGAGCCAGCCATTACCGGATGCGAACCACATGGCGACCTGCCAGCCGGTCATGTCCTTCGGAAGTGCGGCGAGAACCTTCTTGACAACGGGCCGCGGCGCTCCGTCCGCAAACTGAAAGGCCGGATAGAGGTCGATGCCCGATCGGCGCACGGCAAACAGCTT